>NZ_JBRREF010000012.1:0-83671 GCF_056760135.1 Stenotrophomonas sp. STEN023
GGCTTACGCCGCTCCCACAAATTCCCCAAATCCAACAAACACCGGCCTGAAACCCTGCTGGCAAGGTGCTGCCGAGCATGGCTCGGCACTACGGGTGGAACGATGACCCTGTTTTGCAGGGCTCTGTGGCTATTCGCGAACTTGTTGTAAATAGTTCTTGCATCGTTATTGAGAATCATTATCATCAACTCCGTCCCCAGCACGGAATCACGATGATGTCGGCCCAGCCCGTTATGCTTCGCCCCCGCACCCTCCACCTGCCGCAGCGCCCGGTCCAGTTGTTGCCGGTCGATGGCGTTGTCGATAGCGGCGCCCTGCTCAAGGGCCAACGCGAGATCGTGATCCAGCACGGCGACAAGTTCTATCGCCTGCGGCACACCAGCAACGACAAGCTGATCCTCACCAAATAAGTCGCTGCACGGCCGCGTTCGCCGCAGCCAGCGTTGGCGCGCTTGGCTTCCAGGAACGCACAGCTCTCTCCCCCCTTGGCTACAGTCTGGTTGCTCCGGCAACCGGGCTGCCTGCCAGGGGTTTTGTTCACTCCATGATTCCAGGCCTCCATGATCCGTCCAACTGTCTTGAGTGCTGCCCTGTGGGCGGTACTGTCTCCGGCGCGTGCTGAAAACGTCGCCGCGCCCGTCGCCCATGAGTTCGACCGCGTCCAGGTCACCGCTACCCGTACTGAGCGTGCGGTCAGTGATGTTGCCGCCACGGTCGATGTGATCGACCGCGAGCAGTTGGACAAGCAGTTGGCCAACGATATTTCCGATCTAGTGCGCTACGAGCCGGGCGTGTCGGTCACCCGCAGCGCCACCCGCTTTGGCCTGGGTGGCTTCCGCATCCGCGGCCTGGACGCCAACCGCGTGCTGATCCAGACCGACGGCATTGCCATGCCGAAGAGTTTCAACATCGGCAGCTTCGCCAACAGCAACCGCAACTTCACCGATCTGGAAACGCTCAAGCGCGTGGAAATCGTGCGCGGCCCGGCCAGCTCCTTGTACGGCTCGGACGCATTGGGCGGCGTGGTGGCGTTCGTCACCAAGGATCCGGCCGACTATCTGAAGGACGGCAAGGACAGCTATGTCGGCCTGAAATTCGGCTATGACGGCGAGTGGAAGGGCCTGCTGGCCGGTGCAACCGCAGCGTGGGGCGGTGAGCGTTGGAGCGGCATGGTCAACGTCAACCACCACCAGGGCCAGGAGACGGTCAACAAGGGTGACGTGCGCAGCAAGGACTACACCCGCACCGCGCCGAACCCGCAGGATCGCGATGGCCGCAGCGTGCTGGCCAAGCTGGTGTATGCGCCGGACGAAAGCCAGCGCTTCCGCCTGACCGTGGAAGGCAACGAGGACTCCACCGACACCGACGTGTTCTCCTCGGTCAACGACAAGCACCCGGTAGCGGCCTCGCGCACCACCACCAGCATGAAGGCGCATGACACGCAGAGCCGCACGCGGCTGTCCTTCGCCCATGAAATGGATGCGCTGGATGCCGCGTTCGCCGATAGCCTGAACTGGCAGATCTACAGCCAGAACAGCGAAACCAGGCAGGTCACCGACGAAGGCCGCACCAATGGCAGCCGCCGTCATCGCGCCTTCCATTTCGACCAGCGCGTCTACGGTGCGCAGTTGCAGTTCAACAAGGCGCTGGAGACCGGCTCGGTCGCGCATGCACTGACCTGGGGCTTCGATGGCGCGGTCACCGACATCCGCCAGAAGCGTGATGGCTACCAGGTGCTGGCCAACGGCACGGTCAGCTCCAACATCTCGCCGGACAACTTCCCGGTGCGCGATTTCCCGATCAGCAAGACCACCGAACTCGGTCTCTACGTGCAGGACGAAATGCGCCTGGCTGATGGTCGCCTGTCGGTGGTGCCGGGCTTGCGCGTTGACCATTACCGGCTGAAGCCCGAACTGGACACGATCTTCAGGGAAGACAACCCGAACATGGCGGTGGCCTCGCTGACCAAGACCAGCGTGTCGCCGAAGCTGGGTGTGGTGTGGCGCTTCGACGACCAGTGGTCGTTGTTCGCCGGCTACGCGCACGGTTTCCGCTCGCCGCCGTACAACGATGTCAACCTGGGCTTCACCAACCTGATGTTCGGCTACACCGCCATCCCCAATCCGGACCTGAAGCCGGAAACCAGCAATGGTGTGGAGCTGGGCGTGCGCTATGTCAGCCCGGTCGCCTACATGAGCGTCAGCGGCTACTGGAACGACTACCGCGACTTCATCGAGTCGCAGCGCTATGTAGGCGTCAACGCACAGGGCCTGATGGTATTCCAGTCGCAGAACATCGCTGACGCGCGCATCTATGGCGCCGAACTGAAGGCCGGCGTGGATTTCGGCCAGGTCAGCGATGCGCTGAAGGGCTGGGGCCTGCGCGGCGCGGTGGCATGGGCGCATGGGCAGAACCGTACTGAAGATACGCCGCTGGATTCGGTGGATCCGCTGCGTGGAACGGTCGGCCTGATGTACGACCGCGACGATTGGGGCGTGGAACTGGCTGGCACCTTCGCCCGCCGCAAGGACCGCGTTGCGGTGGCCACGGCGTATCGTCCGGCCGGTTACGGGGTGATGGACCTGATGGCGCATTGGAACTTCGCACCGGGGGCCAAGTTCAATGTCGGCGTGTTCAACCTCACCGATCGCAACTACATCGACTGGTCCAGCATCACCTCGACGCTGGCCGGCAGCAGCAGCGTGATCGATCGCTTCAGCAACCCGGGGCGCACCGTATCGGCCAGCGTCTCGGTGTCCTGGTAAGCAACAACGTTAGCGGTTCCTCCAGGAGCCGGCGAAGGAGCGCATCGTGGCCATGGACGGCCATCCCTTTCATCCACATGAGGAACACCCATGAAGCTGCTTTCCGCCAGCCTGCCGCTGCTGATTCTTGTCAGCACCGCCGCCAGCGCCGCTCCAGCCGATATTGCCCGTGACCACGACAGCATCCTGAAGATGCAGGGTGAGTACACGGTGGACTTCGCCTTCGATGAGACCGTGCTGCTCAAGCCCGGCTACGAACGCGCGTCGGCGATGCGCAGTGGTGGTGATGAAGTGGTGATCGTCGTTGAGGACACCCCGCAGCGCATCGTGCTGCAGCACCTGCTGGTCGATACCAAGAGCGGCCACGTCACCAAGCATTGGCGACAGGATTGGGCTTACGAAGCAGCGCAGCGTTTCGAGTTCACTGCCGAGCAGACCTGGACGGTGCGCGCGATTCCGGCCGCGTTGAACCAGGGTGCTTGGACGCAGTGCGTCTACGAAGTGAGCGATGCGCCGCGTTACTGCGGTACCGGCCGCTGGAGCTACAACAACAATGTGCCGACCTGGACCAGCGACTTGAGCTGGCGCCCGTTGCCGCGCCGCGAGTACACCAAGCGCAGCGACTACAACGCGCTGGCAGTGGTGAACCAGCACACGCTCACCCCGAACGGCTGGACCCACGAGCAGTTCAACACCAAGGTGCAGCGCAATGCGGACGGCAGCCAGGTGGAGATCGCGCGCGAGTTCGGTTTCAACGACTACATCAAGACCACCGAAGTGGACTTCAAGCCTGCACGCGACTACTGGACTGCCACCGCGCCGTTCTGGGCGCAGGTACGCCAGCGTTGGGATGGCTTCCTTGGCCAGCCGCCGGGCGTGCACCTGAAGACCAAGCTCGATGGCATGGCGATGATCATGCCGCTGTTCCAGCAGGCCGAAGAGATCCAGGGCGGCGCGGCAGTGGATACCGGCAAGATCGATGCGGTGTTCGCGAAGTATGTGGAAGCGGCCAAGTAAGTCGGCCTTGCCTGGTTTTTTTATCTTGTGGGAGCGGCGTAAGCCGCGAAGCCATTGCAACATCAGGGGCCAGGAGCTGACCCCTCCCCAACCCTCCCCTTGGCAGCGCCAAAGGGAGGGAGCAAGGGCTGCCGCTCCCACATCCGTCAGGCCCACATGCTCTGGGCTTATTCCTTGAACATCAGCAACGCAGCCAGCAGGATCAAGGCGAACGCCGCCCAGTGATTCCACTTCAGCGGCTGCCCCAGATAAGTAGCGGAAAACACCGCGAACACCACCAGGGTAATCACCTCTTGCATGCCCTTGAGCTGTGGTGCCGAATACACCGCGCTGCCCATACGGTTGCCCGGAACCTGCAGGCAGTACTCGAAAAAGGCGATGCCCCAGCTGACCAGGATCACCGTCATCAGCGGCGCGGTCTTGAATTTCAGGTGGCCATACCAGGCCACCGTCATGAATACGTTGCTGGCAACCAGTAGCAGTACCGGGTACAGATAGGCGGTAAAGGAAGGCGCGGCCATGTCCAGTTTCATCGATGCGGGTCGATAGCATAGGCCGCGGATGCGCAAACACTTGTCCCGAAAAACAAGTTTCAATTGTTACGAATTGAGGCGCAGCGCGTCTTCACACGGAATCCACCAGGAGTGCGGCATCTTTCACAAAGCTGAAGACTAAGGAGGCTCCATGCGACAGACAAAGGAATCGTCCGGGTTGGTACTGGTCGTCGAGGACAACCGCAACATCTCCGAGATGATTGGCGAATATCTGGAAGGCAAGGGTTTCGAGGTGGACTACGCAGCCGATGGCCTGGACGGCTACCGGTTGGCTGCCGAGAACAGTTACGACGTTGTGGTGCTGGACTTGATGCTGCCGCGATTGGATGGCATCGAAGTGTGCAGACGCCTGCGTAACGAGGCGCGCAAGTCAACGCCGGTATTGATGCTGACTGCACGCGACACGCTGGACGACAAGCTCACCGGGCTTGGCTACGGCGCAGACGATTACCTCACCAAACCGTTCGCGATCCAGGAGCTGGAAGCGCGCCTGCGTGCGCTGATTCGACGCGAACGCCGCCAGGTGGGGGCCGAGGTCCTGAAAGTTGCCGATCTGGTGCTGGACCCGGTCAGCATGCGTGCCACCCGTGCCGGCAGCGAATTGCAGTTGTCGCCGATTGGCCTGCGCCTGCTCACCATCCTGATGCGCGAATCACCGCGCGTGGTGACCCGCCAGGAAATCGAGCGTGAGATCTGGGGCAATGGCCTGCCCGATTCGGATACCTTGCGCAGCCATCTGTACAACCTCCGCAAGATCATCGACAAACCGTTCGACCGGCCGCTGCTGCACACCGTGCAGAGCGCGGGTTACCGGATTGCCGACATCGGGCAATCGATGGGGTGACCTGCAGCCGCTTGCTTGGCGCCTGTAGTTGAAGACCGCCGTGGACCATCACAGTCGCGGCGGTTTTTTCTTGTCGGGTATTCCTGCGGTTACGCGGCTTCAGTCCCTATAATCACGCGGGCTTCGAGGGGGGCGCATGCCGTACGGTTTACCGCGCAAGATCAGAAAGGCATTCATCGTGCAGGCGCTGCTGGCAAGTCTGGCGGTGTTGCTTGGTGGCTACCTGATGGCCTTGGTGGTCAAGTACGGTCTGATCAATACGGTCCTGCAGAACGAAGCACAGTACTACTGGCAGCAGAGCGCACAGGCGCCGGGTCTGGCGCCGCCCAATACCCTCAACATCCGTGGTTATCTGCAGCCTGCCGGGCAGGCTGATGCAGCTGTTCCGGCGCCATTGCGCGCGCTGTCACCGGGTTTCCATGAGCTGGAGTCGTCCGATCAACTGGTGCTGGTGGACCAGCAGGCCCAGGGCCGGTTGTACCTGGTGTTCCAGCGCTCGCCAGCGCACCGCGCGGCCATCTGGGCCGGGGTGTTGCTGGTGCTGTTGGCAATCCACGCGGTGTCGTGGCTGACCTATCGCGCCTCGTCGCGGCTGGTGTCGCCGGTCAGCTGGTTGGCGCGACGGGTTTCGTTGTGGGACCCGCGTCATCCCGATGCCCGGGAACTGGCGCCGGAGCGCCTGCCGCCGGAGGTGCAGGGGGAGACCCGCCAGTTGGCGCTGGCCTTGCACGACATGGCCGGCAAAGTCGGCGATCACGTCGCGCGCGAACGCAATTTCACCCGCGATGCCAGCCATGAGCTGCGCACGCCGCTGACCGTCATCCGCATGGCCAGCGACATGGCGCTGGCCGACTCCGGCCTGACGCCACGCCTGCAGCGCAGCCTGCAGCGCATCCAGCGTGCCGGCCGGGACATGGAGGCGGTGATCGATGCCTTCCTGCTGCTGGCCCGCGAGGCGGACGTGGAGCCGCAGTCGGAGCTGTTCGATGTTGGCGAGGTGGTGCGTTACGAGGCTGCCAACGTCGAGGAACTGCTGCAGGGCAAGCCGGTGCAGCTGCGGGTGCTGGTGGAGGGCCAGCAGATGCTGATGGCGCCGCCGCGGGTGATGCACGTGGTGGTGGCCAATCTGCTGCGCAACGCCTGCCTTTACACCGATGCGGGCGAGGTGGAAGTGCGGGTGACGCCCGGCCAGGTGGTGGTCCGCGATACCGGTATCGGCATGGCCAGCGAGGCCTTGGGCCGGATCTTCGAGCCCTTCTACCGCGCCGAGGGCGGTCGCCAACAGGGGGTGGGCCTGGGCCTGCCGATCGTGCGGCGGCTGTGTGAACGCTGCGGCTGGCGGATCGAGCTGGCCAGCCAGGAAGGGCAGGGCACCACCGCAACGGTCTATTACCGCTGAGCCCGGCCGGCCCCGGGCCTCGGTAAGCAACGGCCAGATGTGGCAAAATTGGCGGCTAATCTCAGGCTACCGGTGTCATCTCCATGGGCGGTTGTTCAGGCTCCAGGCTTTTGTTCGGCCGCGCTGCGGCAAACGGCAAGGTGTCGCATGGCTGACCAGATCGGGCATATGCCACGCGGTCCAGCGCGCATCCTCAAGGCGGCACAGTGGTCGTGGCAGGGGCTGAAAGCGGCCTGGCTGCACGAGTCCTCGTTCCGCCTGGAGGTCTGCCTGTTCGTGGTGCTGGCGCCGCTGGCGTTGTGGCTGGGTCAGAGCCCGGTGGAGCGGGTGCTGATGATCGGCTCGATGCTGCTGGTGATCGCCATGGAGCTGGCCAACTCGGCCATCGAAGCGGTGATCGAGCGCTACGGCCCGGAATACCACGTGCTGGCTGGCCGCGCCAAGGACATGGGTTCGGCGGCGGTATTCGTGCTGATGATGAACGTGCTGCTGTGCTGGGGCCTGATCCTGCTGCCGCGCGTTTTCTGACAAGTCAGCTGCCGGGTGGCGCTGATGCATTGGTTTTATTGAAGGATTGATCGCATGTCTCTTGAGTTTCTTGCCGACCCGAACGTATGGGTCACCCTGTTCATGCTCAGCGCACTGGAAATCGTGCTCGGTATCGACAACCTGGTCTTCATCTCCATCGCGGTCGGGCGCCTGCCCGAAGCGAAGCGCCCGCTGGCGCGTCGCGTCGGTATCGCGGTGGCTTGCATCACCCGCATCCTGCTGCTGATCTCGCTGGCTTACCTGGCACACATGGAGCAGAACCTGTTCAACGTGGCCGGCATGGGCATCTCCATCCGTGACCTGGTGCTGATCGTGGGCGGCCTGTTCCTGCTCTACAAGGGCATCAAGGAGATCCGCGAACTGGTTACCGGCGGCGAAGATGAAGACCCGACCACCACCAAGGTGGCGTCGTCGTTCGGCATGGTGATCGCGCAGATCGCAGTGATCGACATCGTGTTCTCGCTGGATTCGGTGATCACCGCGGTCGGCATTGCCTCGCATGTGCCGGTGATGGTCTGCGCGGTGCTGTTGTCGGTTGCGGTGATGCTGCTGGCGGCCAACCCGCTGGGTCGCTTCATCGATGCCAACCCGACCGTGAAGCTGCTGGCGCTGGCCTTCATCCTGCTGGTCGGTGCGGTGCTGGTGCTGGACGGCCTGGACGTGCACGTGCCCAAGCCCTACATCTACGCGGCGATGGGTTTCTCGGTGCTGGTGGAGTGGCTGAACCTGCTGATGCGGCGCAATGCCAAGGCCCACCACGTGCCGGGCTCGGACAACTGGTAAGTGTTTGATCGGCCGGCATCCCCGGCCGAGAACCTGACCTGAAAGGGCCGGCATTGCTGGCCCTTTTTCTTTTGTGGGAGCGGCATCAGCCGCGAAGCAGGCCATCCTTGAGATTGCGGATATCCCCGCAACCACAGCCACGCCTGCTTCGCGGCTGACGCCGCTCCCACAACAGGCTGTCCGGGGGCGCTGCCGCCACCGGTCTTTGCAAACCTTGAACAGGCAACGTGGCATGCTCGGCACTCCAGCCACCCAGGGTCCGACCCATGCGCCAGTACCTTCGCCTGATGTTGCTTGTCATCGCGGTGATTTCCATTTCCGGCTGTGGCTACAACGCCATCCAGCAGAAGGATGAGGCGGTCAAGGCCGGCTGGTCCGAGGTGGTCAACCAGTACAAGCGCCGTGCCGATCTCATCCCCAACCTGGTCAATACGGTGCAGGGCTATGCCCAGCAGGAGCGGCAGGTGCTGACCGAGGTCACCAATGCCCGTTCCAGGGTCGGGCAGATCCAGGTCAATGCCGACGACGCCGATTCGCTCAAGCAGTTCCAGCAGGCCCAGGGCGAACTGGGCAGCGCGCTGTCACGCCTGTTGGTGGTCAGCGAGAACTACCCGACGCTGAAGTCGGACCAGAACTTCCGTGACCTGCAGGCGCAGCTGGAAGGCACCGAGAACCGCATCACCGTGGCCCGCGGCCGCTATATCCAGCTGGTGCAGGACTACAACACCTATATCCGCTCGTTCCCGCAGGTGATCACCGCCAAGATGTTCGGCTATGCGGCCAAGCCCAATTTCACCGTCGACAACGAGGCGCAGATTGCGCAACCGCCGACCGTGAGCTTCGGCAGCCAGCCGGCAGCGCCGCAGCAGACGCCGCCGCAGCCCGCGCCGGCACAGTGAGCCGCGCGCGATGAGCGCACTGCTGCAGCGCTTCAGCTTGCTGCTGTGCCTGCTCGGCCTCGGCTGGGCAGGCCCGACGCTGGCCCAGCAACTGGCGCCGATCCCGCCGCTGGACTCGCCGGTGGTCGATACCACCGGCACGCTTGATGCGGCGCAGAAGCAGGCGCTGGAGCAGCAGGCCATTGCCCTGCAGCAGCGCAAGGGCGCACAGCTGCAGGTGCTGATCGTGCCGACCACCGCGCCTGAGGACATCGCCCAGTACAGCACCCGTGTGTTCGACCAGTGGGCGATTGGCCGCAAGGGGGTGGATGACGGCGTGCTGTTGCTGGTGGCCAAGGACGACAGGCGGGTGCGGATCGAGCCGGGTTACGGCCTGGAGGGTGCCATTCCGGATGCCATTGCCAATCGGGTGATCCAGGAATACCTGGTGCCGCACTTCCGCCAGAACGATTACGCCGGCGGCATCACTGCCGCCAGCGGCGTGCTGGTCAAGATCATCGATGGCGAGGAACTGCCGACGCCGGTCAGCAGCAACCGTGATGGTGGCGGGGGCAGCGGTGATTCGATCTTTTTCTTCGCGATCATGATTGGCGTGTTTGCTTCCACCTTCATGCGCATGCTGCTGGCCAAGCTGCCGCGGCCGATTCGTGGTGTGGTATCTGGACTGGTCGCCGGTGCTGCCGGCTGGCTGCTGTTGTCGGTGGTTGGCGGCGGCATCGCTGGCTTGGTGGCGTTCCTGCTGTCGCTGGGCAAGGGCTCCAGCGGCGGTTTCGCCAGCGGCGGTGGCTGGGGCGGCGGAGGCGGCTTCGGTGGCGGCGGCTTTGGCGGAGGCGGTGGAGGCTTCGGCGGAGGTGGCGGTTGGGGCGGTGGTGGTGGACGTTCGGGAGGCGGTGGCGCCTCGGGGAGCTGGTGATGCGCTGGTTACGACATTTCTTTGCTCCTTCCGCGCATGCCGCATTCCCGGAGGCCAGTCTGGACCGGATCGCCCACGCCATTGCCGATGGTGAGCGTCTGCACAGCGGCCAGGTGATGTTCGCGGTCGAGTCCGATCTGCCGCTGGCACTGTTATGGAACAACACCAGCGCCCGTGCCCGCGCCGAGCATGCCTTCGCGTTGCTGCGCACCTGGGACACCGAAGCCAACAACGGTGTGCTGATCTATCTGCTGCTGGCCGACCATGCCATCGAGATCGTCGCCGACCGTGGCCTGCAGGCGCGGGTGGATGCCGCGCAATGGCAGCTGATCTGCGATCACCTGCGCGAGCAGCTGAACGGGAATACCCGCGAGCAAGCGGTGCTGGCGGCGGTGGCCGAGGTCTCGCAGCTGCTGTCGGCGCACTTTCCACCCGACCCGGCAGGGCGCACCCGCAACGAGCTACCTGACCGCCCGCAGGTGTTCGGCTGAACCATGGGTTGAGTGGCAAGGGCCGCTACCCCGAGAATAGGGGCTGGTTCGCCTGACAGTGCCCGCATGCTCTTTCTTCATGACATAGACCCCATCGCTTTCTCGCTGGGTCCGATCGATGTGCACTGGTACGGCATCATGTACCTGCTTGGCTTTGCCGCTGCCTGGTGGCTGGGCCGCTCACGCATCCTCGCCGGGCGTTTGCCGGGCGTGGACATGAACGGCTTCTCCGACCTGCTGTTCTACGCGATGCTGGGCGTGGTGTTGGGCGGACGCATCGGCTACATGCTGTTCTACGCAACCGCCGACTTCCTCGCCAATCCGCTGATCCTGCTGCGGGTCTGGGAAGGCGGCATGAGTTTCCACGGCGGCCTGCTTGGTGTGTTGATCGCTGGCTGGTGGTGGACGCGCAAGCACAAGCTGCATTTCTTCGACACCATCGACTTCGTTGCACCGCTGGTGCCGCTGGGCCTGGGCTTCGGCCGCCTGGGCAACTTCATTGGTGGTGAGCTGTACGGCAAGTTCACCAATGCAGGTTGGGGCGTGATCTTCCCGCATTCGCCGCTGAAGGATGTTCCGGCTGGATTGCCGGCGATGGAACAGTTGCTGTCCGCTGCGCAGATCCAGCAGGACTATGCTGCCGGCCTGCTCACCCAGTACGCCCGCCATCCTTCGCAGTTGTATGAAGCACTGCTGGAAGGCCTGGTGATGTTCCTGGTGCTGTGGTTCTACTCGATGAAGCCGCGTCCGCGTTACGCGGTGTCCGGCCTGTTCGCGCTGATGTACGGTGGCTTCCGCTTCCTGGTCGAGTTCGTGCGCATGCCCGACAACGGCGTGTACGTAGCGTTTGATTGGTTGACCCGTGGCCAGATCCTGAGCCTGCCGTTGATCGTGCTGGGCTTGGTGTTGCTGGCAATGTCGCGCCGCGCGCCGGTGTTGCAGCCGGTGCTCCCACTGGAAGAGAAGAAGGCATGAAGCACTATCTGGATCTGCTGCAGCATGTGATGGAGCACGGCACCGAGAAGTCCGACCGCACCGGCACCGGCACGCGCAGCGTGTTCGGCTGGCAGATGCGCTTCGACCTCAACCAGGGCTTCCCGCTGGTCACCACCAAGAAGCTGCACCTGCGCTCGATCATCCACGAGCTGCTGTGGTTCCTGAAGGGCGATACCAATATCGGTTACCTGAAGGACAACAAGGTCAACATCTGGGACGAATGGGCCGATGCCAATGGCGACCTCGGCCCGGTCTACGGCAAGCAGTGGCGCAGCTGGGCCACCGCTGATGGCCGGCAGATCGACCAGATGCAATGGCTGGTGGACGAGATCAAGCGCAACCCGGATTCGCGCCGCTTGGTGGTCAGCGCCTGGAATGTGGGCGAGCTGTCGCAGATGGCGTTGATGCCCTGCCACAACCTGTTCCAGTTCTACGTGGTCGAAGGCAAGCTCAGCTGCCAGCTTTACCAGCGCAGCGGCGACATCTTCCTCGGCGTGCCGTTCAACATCGCCAGCTATGCGTTGTTGACGCATATGGTGGCGCAGGCGACTGGGCTGGGTGTGGGCGATTTCGTGCACACGCTGGGCGATGCGCACATCTATTCCAACCACTACGAGCAGGCCCGCGAGCAGCTGTCACGTGAACCGCGCGCGCTGCCCAAGCTGTGGCTGAACCCGGAAGTGAGCGACCTGTTCGGCTTCCAGTTTGATGACATCCGCATCGACGGCTACGACCCGCATCCGGCAATCAAGGCGCCGGTGGCGGTCTGATGAAGCTGTCGATGATTGCCGCGCTGGATCGCAATCGTGGCATTGGTCATGACAATGCGATGCCGTGGCATCTGCCGGATGACTTCAGGCACTTCAAGGCGCTGACCCTTGGCAAGCCGATCCTGATGGGGCGCAAGACCGCGCAGTCGCTGGGTCGCGCGCTGCCGGGGCGGACCAATCTGGTGTTGACCCGTAGCGGCCAGGTGCCGTTTGCCGGCATGCGTGCGGTGGCTTCGTTGGATGAGGCGCGGGCGATTGCTGCCGGCGAGGGCGCCGATGAGTTGTGCGTGATTGGTGGTGGTGAGATCTATCGGCTGTTGCTGGATCAGGCCACTGATCTGCACCTTACCTGGGTGGATACCGAAGTGAACGCCGATACGCATTTTCCGGAGGTGGATCCGGCGCTGTGGCGGGAAGTGGATAGCCAAGCGCATGCAGCCGATGAGCGGCATGCGTTTGCGTTCCGGTTTGTGCATTACGTGCGGCGCTGAGCCGTTCTGAAGCTAAAAAGCTACCCCTCCCCAACCCTCCCCTTGGCTGCGCCAAAGGGAGGGGGTGCGCAAGATGGTGCAGCCGGCGAGATCAGCTCCCTCCCTTTGGCGCAGCCAAGGGGAGGGCTGGGGAGGGGTAGCTCTTCGCACTTTGCTCTGCGCACCAGACTTCCAGAGCCTCGCACCAGAGCCCATCACCCCGGCATCCGGTAGTGCCCAATGATCGTGTGCCGGAACAACAGATCCTGCTCCTGCGTCCCCTGCGCGATGTTGTGCAGCACCAGCGGGGTGCCGTCGTGCAGGCGCTGATCGGAAACGATGCCTACATGCAGCAGGCCATTGCCATTGAGTTTCCACGCCACGATGTCGCCGGCAGCGTAGTCATCAGCGAAGGTACTTATCGGCAACTCCCAGCCTTGCCGCTGGAACCAGCGCATCTGGTTGGGTACGCGGCGGTGGTCGATGTTCCGATCCGCGCGCGCGAGTCCCCATAGCTGCGGGTAGGCAGCGAAGTTCCCGCGCATGTCCTCGTGGATGCGCTGCTGCAGGTCAACACCTTGCGTGCGCAGCGCACGGATCACCACGTCGGTGCAGACACCACGATCAAGCGGTGGATCGCCGTTCGGGTAACTCAGTGAGAAATAGGCCGGGTCGTAGCGGGTGGTTACCCCGATCTGTGCCCGTGCGGCCGCAACCAGCGGAGGTGAAATGACTTGCGGCGCAGGTTCGTTGGCCGCCTGTGGCGGTGGGTTTGCTTCGCTGCCGTCGGGCTGCGGACGGCAGCCCGCAAGCAGTGCAATGACCATCAGCATCAGTGCCGATGGCCAAACCCTCATGCAGCCGGTCCGTTGTTGTCCGGCGTGGGCGTGCTGTTGTTGCCGTTGTTGTTGCCATTGCCATTTCTTCCGCGCGGGCGGTGGCGGCGCGAGCGACGGCGCTGTTCACCGCTGCGCTCGGGGCGAGGGGCTTCAGTGCGCGGCTCGGTCTTGGTCTCGGCCTTCGCCTCGGGCTTTGTTTCAGCCTTGGCCTCGGCACGCGGCTTGCGCGGCGGGTGCTGGCCCGGCACCGGCGCGGGTACGTCGCGGCCCGCTACCTGCACCACGCGCAGGTCTTCACTGTCCAGCTGCAGCGCGGTGAGCTTGCCGCCCCATACCGCGCCGGTATCGATGGCATGCACGCCCTGGGTGATGGTCAGGCCCAGCGCCGACCAATGGCCGCAGACCATCTTCAACTCACGTTCGGCGCGGCCTGGCACTTCAAACCAGGGATACATGCCCTGCGGCTGCGTGCCCGGTGTGCCCTTGTCTTCCATGCCGATGCGCCCGCTGGGGGTGCAGTAGCGCATGCGGGTGAAGATGTTGATGATCGCGCGCGAACGGTCGTAGCCGCTCAGCCCCGGTGACCATGCCGGCTTGTCGCCGTACATGTTGCGGAACAGCTTGCGATAGCCATTGCCATGCAGCTGTTGCTCGACTTCGCGGGCGTGCTTCTCGGCCAGAGCCACGGTCCACTTCGGTGCCAGCCCGGCATGGAACATCATCCAGCCCAGCTCGCGGTCGACGTGTACCAGCTTCTGCATGCGCAGCCATTCCAGCAGCACGTCGCGGTCCTCGGCCAGCACGATGCGCTGCAGGTCCGGGTTGACCTTGCGCTGCTCCTCCTCGCTGCGGGCGCCGATGGCCAGCAAGGAGAGGTCGTGATTACCAAGCACGGTGACGCTGTGCTCGCGCAGCGAATGCACCAGCCGCAGCGTCTCCAGCGACTGGCCGCCGCGGTTGACCAGGTCGCCGGCGAACCACAGCCTGTCGCTGGCCGGATCGAAGTTGATCTTCTCCAGCAAACGCTGGGTGACGTCGTAGCAGCCCTGCAAGTCGCCGATTGCCCAGGTCGCCATCAGTGCAGCGTCCTTGGAATGGTCAGCACGAACGGCGCGATGGTGGCGGCAAACTCGGTGCCATCATCGGCCAGCATGTCGTAATGGCCCTGCATGGTGCCGCGCTCGGTACCCAGCATCACCCCGGAGGTGTAGCGGAACTCCTCGCCGGGGCGCAGCCGCGGCTGTTCGCCGACCACGCCTTCGCCATCGACGTGCTCGACCCGGCCTTCGCCGTCGGTGATGCGCCAATGACGGCTGATCAACCGTGCCGGCATGGTGCCGCGGTTGTGGATGCGGATCGTGTAGGCGAACGCAAAGCGCCCGTCTTCAGGGGCCGACTGGTCGTCGATGAAACGAGGCGAGACCTCGATCTCGATCGCGTAGTGGCAGGTGTCTTCCATGGGGAGAGTGTAAGCAAAAGCAGGTGATCGGTTTGCGTGTATGCCGCGCTTATTCCTGCGGCAGGTTGGCAAGCCTGATGAAATCGGCAACTTCCAGCTGTTCAGCGCGCGCATCGCTGCGCACACCGGCGGCTTCGAACTGGGCCTGATCGATGACGCCGTTGAGGGCGTTGCGCAGGGTCTTGCGGCGCTGGCCGAAGGCGGCGCGGACCACATCGGCGAAGCGCTTGCGGTCGTTGATGCCAACCGTAGCCGGATCGCGCGGAATCAGCCGGACCACGGCCGAATCCACCTTCGGCGGCGGCCGGAACGCGCCCGGCGGTACCACGAACAAGGCGCGCACTTCGCAGAATGCCTGCAGCATCACGCTCAGGCGGCCGTAGACCTTGCTGCCGGGGCCTGCGGCCATGCGGTCGACCACTTCCTTCTGCAGCATGAAGGTCATGTCCGAGATCGCGGCGGCATGGTCCAGCGCGTGGAACAGGATCGGCGAGGAGATGTTGTAGGGCAGGTTGCCGACCAGGCGGATCGTGGAACCGGCGGCCAGTTCGGTGAAGTCCACCCGCAGCACGTCGCTGTGGACGATGGTCAGCTCGCCCAGCGGTGCGGCGGCTTCGGTCAGTGGCGCGATCAGGTCGCGATCGAACTCGATGACGGTCAGCTTGGGATGGCGGCGCAGCAACGGGAAAGTGATGGCGCCCTGGCCCGGGCCGATCTCGACCAGGCGGTCGTCGCCCTTCGGGTCGACTGCCATGACGATCTTCTCGACGTAATACTTGTCCGCCAGAAAGTGCTGGCCGAGCTGCTTCTTGGCCGGGGCGGTGAAGCCCGTGCGCGGGGAATGATCTGAATTCATGTGCTGATTTTACGTTGTGCAGCCAGCTGCGCGCATAACGCCGTTGCCGCAAACAGGCTGGAGGGGTCGGCCACGCCCTTGCCGGCCAGGTCCAGGGCGGTGCCATGGTCGACCGCAACGCGCGGGTAGGGCAGGCCCAAGGTGATATTGGTGGCCTGCTCGAAGCCGCTGTACTTGAGTACCGGCAGGCCCTGGTCGTGGTACATCGCCAGCACCGCATCAAAACCGGCCAGTTTGGCGGGCAGGAAGGCGGTGTCGGCGGGCAACGGGCCGATCAGGTCCAGGCCTTGGCCACGCATCTGCTCCAGCAACGGGATGATCAGGTCCAGTTCTTCACGGCCGAGATGGCCGTCTTCGCCAGCATGCGGGTTGAGTCCGAGCACGGCGATGCGCGGCTGCGCCAGACCGAAATCGCGCCGCAAGGCCGTATCGGTGGTGCTGATGACCTTGCGCAGGCTGTCAGTGGTGATGGCGTCGGCGACGTCGCGCAGTGGCAGATGGGTGGTGGCCAGGGCCACACGCACGATGTGATTGGCCAGCATCATCACCACTTCGACGCCAGCCTGGTTGGCCAGCAGTTCGGTGGTGCCGCTATAGGCGATGCCGCCCTGGTTGATCACCGCCTTGTGCACCGGGCCGGTGACCACGCCATCGAGGCTTCCGTCCAGGCAGGCCTGGCCGGCGCCGAGCAGGGCATTGATCACCGCGCGCGCATTGCGCGGATCGGCATGGCCAAACCGGGAGGGGGCAGCGTTGCGGACTTCACGCAGGCGCAGGTCGCCGGGGCGATTGGCATCAGCGTGCTCGGGCAGCAATTGCAGCGGCAGGTTCAGCGCGCTGGCGGCGGCCTGCAAGGTATCCGGGTCCGCAAACGCCAACAGCCGGCAGTCACTGCGCGGCTGTTGGGCAAGACGTATGCAAAGTTCCGGGCCGATCCCGGAGGGCTCGCCCGGAACCAGAGCGAGCTGGGCAGTCATGGATCAGGGCTTGGCCGGCTCTGCCGGGGTGGTTGCCGTGTCGGCATTGCCCTCGGCGCGGTCGCCGCTGCGGAAGCTGACGTAGGCTTCGCCACGCAGTTCCTGCAGGAAGCGGTTGTACTCGTCGTCCAGCTTGCGGCGGCCGATCTGCTCGCGGACCTGCGCACGCTTGTTGTTGTCGCCGACGTCGGTCTGTCGCGAGCCAACGCGCTGCACGATGTGCCAGCCAGCGTCGGTGCGGAACGGGGTGCCCACGCCGTTGTCGCTCAGGCTTTCCACCTGCTTGCCGAAGTCCGGGCCGAAGGCATCGGCCGGGAACCAGCCCAGGTCACCGCCCTGGCCACGGCTGTTGGTGTCGTCGGAGGACTCCTTGGCCACGGCCTGGAAGTCAGCGCCGCCGGCGATGCGCGCACGCAGGGTCTCGATCTTGGCCTTGGCAGCTGCGTCGTCGACCTGGTCGGTGACGCGGATCAGGATGTGGCGGGCGTGGTATTCGGTGACCTTCTGGCCGCCGTCGGCAGCGCCGCTGGCATCACGGGTTTCCACCAGCTTGAGCAGCTGGAAGCCACTCGGGCCACGGATCGGGCCGAGCACGTCGCCGGCCTTCATGGTCTTGATCTGGTTGGCGAACGCGTTGGGGATTTCGTCCGCACTACGCCAGCCCAGATCGCCGCCTTCCAGCGCGTTGGGGCTGTCCGAATAACGGACGGCGGCGGCGGAGAAGTCCAGCTCGCCCTTGTCCAGCAGGTTCTTGACGCCGTCGACCTTGCTCTGGCCGGTGGCGATCTGCTCGGCAGTCGCGCCCTCGGGCAGGGCGATCAGGATGTGTGCCAGATGGAACTGGGCACCGCCGGCGTTCTGCTGTGCCAGTGCGGCATCCACTTCACCTTCGCTGACGCTGATGCGGCTCTGCGCGAAGCTCTGGCGCAGGCGCTGGGTGATGATCTCCTCGCGCACCGAGTTGCTGAAATCGGAGAAGCCAATCCCGTCCTGGGCCAGGCGCTGGCGCAGGCCATCGACCGAGGTGCCGTTCTGCTGGGCAATGCTGCCGATCGCATGATTCAGCTCTTCATCGCTGACGCGGATGCCGCTGCCTTCGGCGCGTGCCACCTGCAGCTTGACCAGCACCAGGCGCTCCAGCACCTGCCGTTCCAGTACGGATTCGGGTGGCAGCTGGGCTTCACGGCCAGCGTACTGGCCCTTGATGTTGGCGACCGCACGCTGCAGTTCGCTCTGCAGGATGACGCCTTCGTCGACGACGGCGGCGATGCGATCCAGCGGTTGCGTCTGCTGTGCAACAGCCGGGGCGGCAACGCCGGAGAACGCCAGCAAGGTGGCGAGGACTGCAGGAAGGGTCTTGGTCATGGAATCTGGTTGGGATCGTAGTCGTCGTCGTTCGCCTCGATGTTGCTTGGCGGAACGAGGTAGAGGTCGTCTCGGTTGTAGCCGAGAATAGCACGGCGCAAGGTGCGGTCCGTGTTCTGTCCAACCGAGCTCAGGCCCTTGAGCACGAACTCGATCTGGAACGAGTTATTGAGGTCACCTTCGCGGTTGCGGACATAACGGCGGGCCAGTGCGCGAACTGCCAGGCAGCAGCTGTCCCACTGCACGCCGCCGATGATTTCCAGCGGCTTGCTGTCCAGCATCGAGTAGTAATAGCGGCCGACGATGCTCCAGCGCGGGTTGATCGGGTACAGGAAGGAGAAGTCCGCCTGCTTGAGCTGTTCCTGGCCGGTGGTCGGATTGCCGCGGTAGCGGTAGCTCAGGTTGATCACGCCGTCGTCGGGCAGCAGGTAGCGGGCACGCACACTGGCCAGGTCTTCCTTGCGGAACTTGGGATTCCACTGGTAGGTGCTGCCCAGGGTCCAGCGGTCGGTCAGCGCCCAGTTGACGTCGGCCACCCAGGCGGACTTGCTTTCGCTCACCACCGGGTCGCCGGGGTTGACGGTGACCTGGGAGTCTTCGAAATAGGTGATCTGGCCAATACTGGCCGACAGCTTCTCGCGGCCGTCTTCCTGGCGGATCAGGCGGGTGGTAAGCGCAGTGGTCAGCTGGTTGGCATCGTTCTGGCGGTCGGCGCCGGTGAAGCGCGAGTCGCGGAACAGCTGGCCCCAGCTGAAGGTGAAGGCACGGGTGTCGAACAGTGGCAGGTCCGACTGGTCGCGGTAGGGCGTGTTCAGGTAGAACAGCCGCGGTTCCAGCGTATTCAGGTAGGACTTGCCGCCCAGCGTGGTCTCGCGGTCGAAGAACAGGCCCATGTCGAGGCTGGCGATCGGCATGCTGCGGCTGGGCGAGGTGTTGCCGCGCAGCTGCTCCGGGGTCGGGTTGGTGATCCCGGCTGCATTCAACTGCTTGAGACGGATGTCGTCGGCCAGGCCACGTTCCAGGTCATAGGCGGTGTAACGCCAGGCCAGAGTCGGGGTGATGTACCAGGCAGCACCGCCCAGCGGCATCGAGACATAGGGCTTGATGTCCAGGCGGGAGCCGCCGTACATGCGGGAGACATCGCCGGTGCGGATGTACTCGCCATCGGCATCGACCATCTTGTGGCGGATGTCATCGTGGGTGAAGCGCACTGCCTCGGCATAGACGCCGGCTTCGAACCAGCGGCCGAAGGATTCTTCCCAGGTGGCGAACAGGCGCGGCTGGCGGCTGTAGGGCAGGGACTCCTCGGTCAGCGTGTAATCGGTCAGCTGCCACTCGTCGGCCATGATGCCGGCGGTCCAGGCGCGGCCGGTGCCATACAGGCCAGCGGTGCTCTGCATGTTGGAAGCAGTGATGCCGTTCAGACGGTTGGCGAAGTCCTCGACATAGCGCTCGTCGCTGACCCAGGCCAGATTGGCGCGCGCCTGCCAGTTCTTGTCGACGTTGTGGTAGCCGTTGTACGACAGCGCGCCGCGATCGCGATCACGCAGTGAGTCGTTCGGCATGTACGAGGTATCGAGCTGGCCACGGCCGCCGGAGTACAGGTAGCGGAACTCGTTGTCCAGCAGCAGGCCACGCTTGCTCATGTAGCGCGGCGTGAGGGTGTCGTCGTAGTTCGGCGCCAGATTGAGATAGATCGGCTGCGCGTAGTCGAAACCGTTGCGCCCGGACATGCTCAGTTTCGGGTAAAGCAAGCCGGTCATGCGGCGGTCGTCGATCGGGAACTTGAAGTAGGGCATGTACAGCACGGGCACCTTGCCCACGCGCAGCACGGCGTTGCGGGCGGTGCCGAAGCCTTCTTCGTTGTCGACGTCGATCTGTGGTGCCACCAGCTTCCACACCGGCTGCGAGGGATCGCAGGTGGTGTAGCTGGAATGGTGCATCTGCCCGGTGGAGCCCTGCAGGTCGACCGAATCGGCCGAGCCGTTGCCGCGACGGGAAACCAGCTGGTAGCGGATATCGCTGATCTTGTGCGAATCCGTTTCCTGATTGCCCTCGGCGCGCTCGGCGACCATCCGGATCGACGAATCTGAGTAACGCACATTGCCTTCGGCGATGTAATTGCCGGACTCGGTGTCCATGCGCAGCGTATCGGCACCCATGAACTGGTCGCCGCGCTTGAGCAGCACATTGCCCTGGTATTGCGGCATGGTGCTGGTGCCGGTGAGTTCGTTGCCTTCGATGTCGGTGGGCAACTGCTCGCGATTGGCAGCAGCGGCGGGGTCCGCCGGCGGGGCCTCGTCGAACGCGGGCAAGGTGTCGGTGGCCGGGCACAGGCCCCAGTTCACCGGCTTCTCGTCGGCCCAGGCGGGCAGGCAGATGGCAATGCCCAAGGGCAGGGGAAGCAGGCGGAGAGCTCGGCGCACGCGGTTCGCATTCGGGGGAAAACGGTCGCTAGCTTGCCGCATCGCCTGCATGGGGGCAATGAACGGCTGCCGGATGGGCCGGGCGGGGTTCATCCATCAACGGGTTGCGAGCAGTTCCTGGACGTGCACGACGCTGCATTCGCGCAGCGCCTGCAGGTCGTAGCCGCCTTCCAGCATGGACACCACCCGGCCGCTGCCATGGCGCGCCGCGAGCGTGACCAGTTCGGCGGTCAGCCAGCCGAAATCCTCGGTCTCGACCATCAGATCGGCCTGCGGGTCACGCATATGCGCATCGAAACCGGCCGAAATGAACAGTAATTGAGGTTGGAAGGCCTCGATCTGCGGCAGCATCTCGTCGGCCCAGGTATTGCGGAAGCGGAAGCCACCACTGCCCGGTGGCAGCAGGATGTTGCAGATGTTGCCAACCCCGCGCTCGCGCATGTTGCCCGAATACGGGAACAGGCCGGACTGGTGGGTGCTGTAGTAGGCGACCTTCGGGTCGGTCTCGAAGATGGCCTGGGTGCCATTGCCGTGGTGCACGTCGAAATCGACGATGGCGATGCGTTCCAGGCCGTACTTGTCGCGGGCATAGGCGGCTGCCACGGCGATATTGTTGAACAGGCAGAAGCCCATCGCGGTATCGGCGGTGGCGTGGTGGCCGGGCGGGCGTACCGCGCAGAACACGTGCTTGCTGTCTTCGCCCAGCATCACCGCGTCCACCGCGGCGACGCCGGCACCGGCTGCGTGCAGGGCCGCGCTGGCCGAGCCGGGCGAGCTGAAGGTGTCCAGGTCGATGCGCCGCAGCGGTGCGGTCTGCACCTGCAGGACCGAGTCGATCAACTCGCGGGTATGCACCCGGGCCAGTTCGCCAAGCTTGGCCGGCGGCGCGTTGCGCCACTCCAGTTGGTCGGGGAATTCGGCCCGTAGGGCGGAAATGACGGCGTGCAGACGCTCCGGCGACTCTGGGTGGTCGATGCCGGGGTCATGTTCAAGGCAGGCAGGGTGGGTGAATACCAGCATGGCCGCACTGTAACCGTCGGCGCCGCGCACCGCGCGGCGTCGTATGGGAGGGGGAGGATCAGCCGCGACGACGTTCGTGGTTCCATAGCACTTCGCCCTGGCCATCGGCCCTGGCAAGTACGCGGGACAACACGAACAACAGGTCGGACAGGCGGTTCAGGTAGCGCACGGCTTCGCCACGGATGTCCTCGACGCGAGCCAGTGCAACGGTTTCGCGCTCGGCACGACGGACGATGGTGCGCGCCAGATGGCAACGCGCCGCGCCTTCACCGCCGGCTGGCAGGATGAAATCCTTCAGTGGCGGCAGGTCGTCGTTGTAGCGGTCCAGGTGCTGCTCCAGCGCGTCGATGTCGGCGGCGTGGATGGCGGCATGGCCGGGGATGCAGAGCTCGCCGCCCAGGTCGAACAGCTGGTGCTGGATGGTGGTGAGCAGGTTACGTATGTCTTCGGGCAGGCTCACCGCCAGCAACACGCCGATGGCCGAATTGGCCTCGTCGACGGTGCCGTAGGCATTGACGCGCAGCGAATCCTTGCCGGTACGGCTGCCATCACCCAGGCCGGTGCTGCCATCGTCACCGGTACGGGTGTAGATCTTGGAGAGACGGTTACCCATTGCCCGGCGTGCCCTTAGTGGGCAACGCGGCCAGCGGCCGACTGCTTGCTGGTGGCTTCAACGGCAAGCTGCACCAGTGCGGCGGCGCCGATGTACATGGCGGCGCTGCGCATGTATGGCAGCAGCCAGTCGCTGTAGTTCTTGGCCCAGCCAGCGAAGGTCGGTTCGGCGACGGAGGCACTGATCCAGTAGAAGCTGCCTTGGGCGATCAGGTGGCACAGCGCGACCGAGCCGATCACGGTGACGGCCAGCAGGCCCAGCGACTTGAGGTTGGCGCTGCGGTAGTAGCGGCGCAGCAGCATGCCGCCGGCCCACATCGCGAAGTAGGCCGGGATCAGCATCCAGTAGGCCGCCGACACGCAGTAGTGCTGCCAGAAGCTCATGCCCTGGTTGGAGATGACCACCCAGTCAACCACCACGGCCAGCGCCATCAGCAGCGGGAACGCCCAGCGGGTCCAGTTGCGCAGGTAGAAGCCGCCAATGAAGAACACTGCCCACGACGCATCCGGGATCGGCGCGAAATGGTTGATGCGGGTGCCGGCCATCAGCAGCAGGAGCACGGACAGGATGAAGGCGCGTTGGACGTTGGCAGTCATGGTGGCGATTTCCGTTAATCAGACCGCCATTCTAGCCGCAGTGGGGGCGAACCGGCGGTTGCACTGCGGTATGGGCCGGCGCGACCCAGCGGGTGAACCCCCGTTATCATGGCGGAATGAGCAAGAACCATGACGTAGTGATCGTCGGTGGCGGGCTGGTGGGTGCCAGCCTGGCCATCGCCCTGGACCGGCTTGGGCTGGACGTAGGCCTGGTCGAGGCAAGCCCGGGCGGTGCGCTGCCGGCGGTGTTCGACCAGCGCAACCTCAGCTTTGCCGCGGCAACGATCAATGCGCTGACCGCGCTGGGGGTGATGCAGAAACTGGTCAACCCCGGTGGGCCGATCCGCCGTATCCATGTCAGCCGTGCCGGCGATTTCGGCCGGGTGCTGATGCAGGCCAGTGATTACGGCCGTGATGCCTTTGGCCAGGTAGTGGTGGCGCGCGACTTTGGCGAGGCGCTGGAAGCCCGCCTGGGCGAGCTGCAGCAGCTGACCCGCTACCGCCCGGCGAAGTTCGTCGGTCTGGGCGCGAGCAGCGAGGGTCGCCGTGAGGTGGTGATTGCCGATGAGGCCGGCGAACAGCGCCTGCAGGCGCGGCTGGTGGTGGGTGCCGATGGCACCCGCAGCGCGGTTCGGCAGGCGCTGGGCATCGATGTCAGCGAACACGACTATCAGCAGACCTTGTTCGTGGCCCGTCTGCGTGCGGCCAAGGCGCCGGACGGCTGCGCCTACGAGCGCTTCACCGATACCGGCCCGACCGCATTGCTGCCGCGTGGCGACCGCCATTACGGTGTGGTCCACGGCGTCGCTCGCGAAGAGGCTGATGCGGTGATGGCACTGGACGACGCGGCGTGGCTGGCGCGGCTGCAGGACGCGGTGGGTTGGCGTGCCGGGCGGCTGCTGGAAAGCGGCCCGCGCAGCGCCTACCCGCTGATCCAGGTATTGGCGCAGAAGCTGGTTGGCGAGCGCGCGCTGCTGCTGGGCAATGCCGCGCAGACCATCCACCCGCTGGGTGCGCAGGGTTTCAACCTCGGTCTGCGCGATGCGCTGACCCTGGCCGAATTGATTGGTGACGCCGCGCAGGACCCGGGTAGTGAGGAGCTGCTGCAGGCTTATGTGGCGCGACGCGGACCCGACCGCGAGCAGACGCTGGCGTTTTCCGATGGGCTTGCCCGTTTGACCAGCAATGCCACGCCGCTGATCCGGCCGCTGCGCAGCCTGGGCTTTGTGGCCGCGGCGCAGGCCCCGGCGCTGCAGTCCTTCCTGGTCGGCGGGGCGATGGGCTTCCGCGGGCAAGTGCCCGAGCTATGCAGGAGTGAGGCGCGATGAGCCGGCGCGGACAGTGGGATGCAGTGATCGTCGGCGGTGGCGTGGTGGGTGCGGCCTGCGCATTGGCGCTGGCCGGGGAAGGCCTGCAGGTAGCGATGGTGGAAGGCCGTGAGCCGCCGCCGTGGTCGCCACAGAAGCCGGACCTGCGTGTCTTCGCGTTTGCTGCCGACAATGCCGCGCTGCTGGAATCACTGGGCGTGTGGAAGCAGATAGACCAAGCCCGCGCCCGTGCGTATCGGCGCATGCGGGTGTGGGATGCGGCCGGTGGTGGCGACCTGACTTTCGATGCCGACACCCTGGGCCGGCGCGAGCTGGGCTGGATCGTCGAGAACGGTTTATTGGTTGATCGCCTGTGGGCGGCGTTGCCGGCCGCCGGCGTACAGCTGTATTGCCCGGCACGCGTGGAGGCGATGGAGCAGGACGCGAAGGGCGTGCGCCTGCGTCTGGATGATGGCCGCCGCGTTGAAGCCTCGATCGCGATTGCCGCCGATGGCGCGGAATCGACCCTGCGCAGCTTGGCGGGGTTGGAAGTGAGCCGGCATGATTACGGCCAGCGCGGGGTAGTCGCCTATGTGGACAGCGCGCTGCCGAACGAAGACACCGCCTGGCAGCGTTTCCTCGATACCGGCCCGCTGGCGGTGCTGCCGTTCGAGCGCAACCGCAGTTCCATCGTATGGACCCTGCCGGATGTCGAAGCCGAGCGCGTGCTGGCATTGGATGAGGACAGCTTCAATCGCGAGCTGACCAATGCGTTTGCCGGGCGCCTGGGCGAGATGCGTTTGGTCTCGGCGCGCGCGGCGTTTCCGCTGCGCCGGCAGTTGGCCAACGCCTATGTCGCTGGGCGTGTGCTGACCTTGGGTGATGCGGCGCACGTGGTGCATCCGCTGGCCGGGCAGGGCGTGAACCTGGGCCTGCGCGATGTTGCGGGCCTGCGTGATCTGGTGCGTGAAGCGAAGCAACGTCGGCAGGACTGGAGTTCGCCGCACCGCCTGCAGCGTTGGGCACGTACGCGTCGCAGCGAGAATACGGTGGCTGCTTACAGTTTCGATGCGATCAACAAGGTGTTCTCCAACGACGAGATGCACCTGACCCTGGCGCGTGGCGCGCTATTGGGCTTGGCGGGCAAGATGCCGCCACTGATGTCGGTATTCTGGAAGCGCGCCTCAGGCCTGTAGGGAATGTAGTGCCGAGCCATGCTCGGCAGAGGCCTTACCAGCAATGCCAAGGTAGTGCCGAGCCATGCTCGGCAGGGGCCTTGCCGATAACGCCCCATGCCGAGCATGTAACGCCCCATGCCGAGCATGGCTCGGCACTACAGGTGACGCTTCAGCGCAGCCAACCCGCCAACTGCTCGCGCGACAGCTTGCCGCGGCGGGCCGTATCCAGCGCATTGAACTCATCAGCCAGGGCCGGATTGGCCTGCGCTTCCTCGCGGCTGATGAAACCATCGCCATCCACATCCATCGCGTCGAAGTCGATGCGGTAATTGCCGATCACGTTGTCCGGCTGGATCGAGCGCACCGTCACCTGGGCCTGATCGGTGGGCATCAGGATCTGCGTGGAGTGGGTGACCTTGCCAGTCGCCAGCGATTGCTCGCGCACATGCACCGGCGCATCGTTCAACGGCATGCTGACCGCGGGCTCAGGGCGCGGCACGGTCTGGGCGTTGGCAGCAACGGGCAGCAGGATGGCGAACGCCAACGGCAGGGCAATACGAAGCACAGACATGGCACGACTCATCGTTGGTGGAAACAGGGCCCGCCACGCGGGTGGCGGCAATTGTGATGGTAGTGCGCCGCAACTGAACAGGCGAGCCGCTCAGCCCGGAATGAACGGGAAGACCAGTTTCAGCAGGCCCTTCAAGCCACCTTCGGCGGTGGAGCTGATCGCCTTCGCGCCCAGGCTGTTGAGCGCCCGCCGCAGATCGACCCAGCGCAGTTGGGTGACGTCCTTCTTCAGCAGGTCGGCGACTTCTTCCGAGGCCGGGGCCAGTTTCTTCAATGCATCCAGTGTGGCCTGCGGATCGGGTTGCAGGTAATTCCAGCGCTCGGCGATGTTGAGCAAGGTGTCGAAGCGTACCGCCACCACTTCACGGTTGCGTTCGTAAACCGGGATCGCGCCGACATCGAGGATGGCCTGCTCGAAGCGCTGGGCGTCATCCGGGTGCTCGATGCGGATGGCGAGGAAGCCTTCCTTGCGGCTGCGCTCGCTGACGTGCTTGGCCCCGGAGCGCAGGTTGGCCTCGGTCAGCACCGCCGCGACGATGCGCTGCAGGGCGCTGTCGCCTTCTTCGGGTACCAAGGCGCGCCAGCGTGCATAGCCATCGCGGCGCAGGCCTTTGACCTTGGCGGGAGTGACCCGCAGCTGCAGCGCGACTGCAGCATTGGAGTCGCTGCGATTGATCGCGCCGTCGCGTTCGATCAGCACGAAGATCAGCAGTTCAAGGTCGCGCTTGGTCAGCGACTGGAAGCCCTGCATCAGGGTCAGGCGCAGAAACTCATTGCCGAAGCCGGCCGGGTCCTTCAGTTCGATGCTGTGCATTGCGGTTCCTCCCATGAGCTACAGCATGCCTGATATGGATTGCAGCAGCTGAGACTGGGCGCTCAGGGCTTGGCTGATGGTTGCAAGCCGTATTCACGGCCAGGGCGGTCGGCTTGGAAGGTCTCCACCGCGCCACGGTCCTGCAGGGTCACGAAGACCTGGCGGCCATCGCTGCCACCGAAGGCGAGATTGCTGGGCTTGCGGCCCTTGAGCGAGACCTCGCGCAGCAGCTTGCCCTCGGGCGAGACCACCGCGATGACTCCTGCATCGTAGCGGGCGATATAGAGATTGCCATCGGCATCGCAGCGCATGCCGTCCATGCCATGCTCATCGAAGCGGATCAGTAGACGCTTGTTGGCGATGCTGCCATCGGCGGCGCGGTCGTAGACCCAGACATTGCGCTGCACGCTTTCGTTGACGTACAGGCGTTGGCCGTCCGGGCTGACCTCGATGCCATTGGTGGTGCCCATGCCGGATTCGAGCAGATGCACATTGCCATCGCGGTTGATGCGCCACAGCTGACCATCATCGGCCTTGGCCCAGTTGGGGTCGCTGGCGTAGATCGTGCCGTCCGGGGCGAGGGCGATGTCGTTGGGCTGGTGCGCGTCGGGAAGATGCGCGAACACGCTGACGCTGGTTGAGCCTGGTGCCACGTGCAGGATGTTGTGACGCGGGTAGTCGGCGATATACATCGTGCCATCGCTGCCGAAGCGGATGCCGTTGCCGATGCTGCCTTCGGGCAGGGTGAGGAACAACGCTGCCTTGCCGGTTTCGTCAACGCGGCCGATGGTGCCGTCCTTGCCGAGGTTGACCACGTACAGCGCGCCATCCGGGCCGGTCGCCGGGCCTTCGATGCCAGTGGTGAAGGTGCCATCGCTGACGAGGTCGCGGGCGATGAAGTTGTCGGCGGCCAGTGCAGTGCTGCTCAGGCTGATGAGCGCGAAGGCGGCGATGCGGGCGCGGATGATCTGGCGAGCGATGGCGGCGACTTCCGTGTTGGTGGAAGCGCGAGTGTGCCAGAGGCATGGGGTGGAGCGTGGGTGTGGTTGCGCGGGCAACCATGGGGGCGGGGCATGTAGTGCCGAGCCATGCTCGGCAGGGGCTTTACCGGCAATGCCCATGCCGAGCATGGCTCGGCACTACAGGGGGCGCTCCAGCTGCAAGCGCAAGCTGCCATTACCCCAACCCCTCTCCCGCTTCGCAGGAGAGGGGCTCTGATCAAAGGCCCTTGGCTCTTGGGGTCACGAATACCGTGATTTCTTCACGGTCGTGATACAGCTGCTTGGCGCGGATGGTCAGCGGCTTGCCGGCTTTGTCGGCAAACAGATCCAGGCATAGACGCGTTTCATCCCAGCGCTTCTTCATCGGCAGCTTGAGGTTGAAGATGGCGTGCTTGCACCAACCTTCGCGCAGCCAGGTGCCCATGCGCTCGGCCACGCGGCGCGGCTGTTCGACCATGTCGCAGACCATCCAGTCCAGCGGCGTCTCCGGCTGCCAATGGAAGCCATCGGCGCGCAGGTGTTCGACCAGGCCGGTATCCAATACATGCTGGCGCAGCGGGCCATTGTCGATGCTGCTGACATGCAGGTGCTGACGGGTCAGCACCCAGGTCCAACCGCCGGGTGCAGCGCCCAGATCGGCCGCGCGCATGCCCGGCACCACCAGCGCTTCACGCTCTTCCGGCGTGAGCAGGGTCATGAACGCTTCTTCCAGCTTCAATGCCGAACGCGAGGGCGCATCCGGCAACAACTTCAAGCGCGGGATACCCAGCAGCCAAGGTGCGCTGTCGCGGGTATCGGAAACACAGACGAAGGCATGCGTGCCATCGACGAACACCACATGCAGGCGCGGCAGCTTGCCGTTGGGCTTGTCGGTGAGCAGGCCACCCTTGCGCAGCGCCGGACGCAGCGCATTGCCGAAGGCGCGGGCCAGGCCGGCCAGCGGCTTGCCAGCGTCCGAGTCGGGGTGCTCCACCCACAGATCGCCAAACCGCTGCTGGCCTTCCAGCGCGGCGATGATCGGGGTGATGCGGTCGCTGGCATCGAGCTGCGGCAGTTCGGCCAGCACGCGCAGCTTCTGGCGGGCGAAGATCAACTCGCGCCAGGGCAGGCGCTGGTCCAATGCTTCGGCCTCATCGGTGACGAACACCACGTAGCCATCGTTGCGCTGGGTGCGGGCATAACCGGCAATGCCGGCATGACCTGCACGGTCGTTCAATTCGCCGGCCAGTTCCGGTTCAAAGCCTTGGCGGCAGTAGCAGAGCAGGCCGGTCATGGAAATCCTTGGTGTGGAGCGGATGGGCTTCTCCTTCTCCCGCCGGGAGAAGGTGCCCGTAGGGGCGGATGAGGGTAGGTGACGCTTCGGTAGCAGACTGCATGAGAACTGCCGGGCCCTCACCCCAACCCCTCTCCCGCAGGCGGGAGAGGGGCTTCAGGTCAGTAGCGTGCGCCGTCGTTCTTGCCGTAGCTGTGCAGTACGGCGCGAGCGTCGTCGCGGTTGATGCCTTGCACGACTTCGATGCCGCGCTTGTTCAGCTCACCGGCCCAATCGGCCGGCAGCGGACCTTCGTCGAACGGGGTGAGTTCTTCCACGTCGGCAGCGCAGGCGCCGATCAGCAGGCGGTCGATGCCGGCCCATACGGTGGCGCCATAGCACTGGCAGCAGGGCTGCGAGGAGGTGGCCAGGGTGATCGGCGACAGTAGCGCGTTCAGGCGCGGGGTGTTGAGCTTCTGCTGGGCCAGCATGTACGCCATGTTTTCGGCATGTGCCAGCGAGGTGGCGTGCGGCACCACCCGGTTCACGGCGGCGGCGATCACCTTGTGGTCGGGGCCGAATACCACCGCGCCAAACGGGCCACCACTGGCGTGTTCAACGTTCAGCCGCGACAGCTCGATGGCCAACGCCACCTTGTCCGCATCGCTGGCATAGGCGCGGTCGCAGTCGACGGCGTCGTGGATCCAGACGGGGAGGGTGAGGTGAACCTGGGCGTGCAGCATGATGATGACCGGCGTTATGGCAAAAAACGGCGGTCAGTTTAGCGGACTGGCGCGCTGGGGCGGGCTTGCTGGTGGGGCTTGTTCAGGTGTGGGAATCAGCCTCGCGCGCGGAACTGGGGCGGAGCCGCACTAAGCCCCCTCCCTTCCGCGCCGCGAAGGGGAGGGTTGGGGAGGGGTTGGCTTTTGCTTTGGGGTTTGCGGATGGCGCGAAAAGCACCCCTCCCCAACCCTCCCCTTGGCATTCGGCCAAAGGGAGGGGGCCAAGCGCTTAGAACTCCGCACCCACCGTCATGAAGATCTGCCGCGGGGCGCTGGCATGGATGGCGTAGCGGGTGCCGGTGGGGTCGGTCGGGGCGAACGAGCTGAGCTGGCCGGCGTAGCGCTTGTTGCTCAGGTTGGTCACGTTCAAGGACACCTTGACGTTCTGCAGGCCCAGGCCCGGGCCGAAGCTGTAGCCGCCGCCGGCATCGAAGGTGGTCACGCCCGCCACCGACTGGTCGTTGGTATAGGTGTAGTAGCGCTTGCCGGTGTACTTGCCGCGCAGGCTGGCGAACCAACCATCACGGTTCCAGCTCAGTTCGCTGGATGCCATGCGCTGCGGCGTATCGACGGTGATCTTGCCGGCCACCGGCACGATCGCACCGCCGGAGACGTAATCGTCCTCATAGGTGGTCTTGTTCCAGGACAGCGCGTTGTACCACTGCAGGCCTTGCGTCGGCTTGAGGATGAAGGTCAGCTCCGCGCCCTGGCTCTTCACCGAGCCGACGTTGATGAAGCGGGTGATGCACTCCGGACGCGTGCCGACTTCGATGCTGGTGCAGGGGTTGAGCGAGAGCAGGCGGTTGTCGAACATCACGTGATATGCCGCCAGCGATGCCTGGTACTTGGCACCGAAGCTGCGGAAGCCGGCTTCGAATGTCTTGGATTTCTCCGGTTCCAATCCTGCGCTGGCGGCAAAGGATTCTGGCGAGACCTGCAGCGGGCCGCCGCTGCCGCCACCGACGAAGGCGGCGATGTTCTCTGCATACGAGGCAAACAGCTCGTTGTTGGCATTGAGCTTGAAGCCGACGCCCAGCTGCGGCAGCAACGACTCCTTTGCGGTCAGCGTGCCCGAGGCGAGCTTCTGTTCGGTGCCTGGCTTCGCCGTTGCACGCATGCGGGTGTTCGGGCTCTTGATGCCGACATCCACGGTCAGGCGCTGATCGAGGAAGCGCATGCGGTCCTGCACGTAGAACTGGCGGGTGCGGATGTCGAAGTCCTGGTCGAACAGGCGACGGTCCGGATTTTTGAGGTAGGTGTCGTCGAGGAACGGGCCGTCGATGTAATAGAAGTTGCGCTCGACGTTGTGATCGTTCTGCTCGAACCACAGGCCGGCTTCCAACTCATGGATGCCGACATTCCAGGACAGCGCTGCGGTCAGACCCTGCCGATCGATGGTGTAGTTGGTGCTGCGGATGGAGATCGGCAGCATGCGGTCGGTGCCCGGGTACGAGGGCTGGCCCGGCGCCCACCAATGGCCTTGGCCACGATTGTCATGGTGGTAGGCAAGCAGCTTGAGGTTGAGCTCGTCACCGAGACGAAGGCTGGCATCGAGCGAGTACAGGTTGTCGTCGCGCAGGGCGCGGCTCTGGTAGTAGGCATCGTCGATGCTGTTGACGCCGCCGCTGAAGGCGCAGCGCGTGGCGTCGAAGGTTGCCGGTGCGCAGTAGGCGGCGGCTACGGCACGGTCCCAATCCGGTGCGTAGATGTTCCAGTCATAGCCCAGTCCGCGCTGCAGCATGCTCTTGGACAGATAGGCGTAGTTGGCCTGGCTTGCCCGCGAGGTGGCGACAAAGGCGCCGAAGCGGTGATCGCCAACATTCCACACCGCCTTGGCATTGAACTGGCGGGTAGTCTGGTTCTGGTGTGGCGCAGCCCACATGTCCGCGTCCTGGTGCACGCCGGAAACATAGGCAGAGAAGCCATTCAGATCACCGGTATCCACGCGCAGGTAGCCGCGGCGTTGGTTGTCATCGCCGACGGTGACGCTGGCGCGGCCTCCGAACACGGTTGATGGATCTTGCGAGAAGTATTGGATCGCACCACCCAGGTTGCTGGTCGAGGCCACGCCAAGCGAGCCTATTCCCTGCGACAACTCGGCGCCGCCCAGGTTCTCGGCGATGATGGCGCGGGCGATGCTCAGGCCGTTGTAGTTGCCATAGCTGTTGTCGCCGAGTGGGATGCCATCGAGCGTATAGCCCAGGCGGGTCTTGTCGAAGCCGCGCAGGCTGATGGTCTGCGATTCTTCGTTGGCACCGAAGGCATCATTGGACTGCACGGATACACCGGGCAGACGATCAAGAATCTTCTGGCCGCTGCTGCCTGGCGGCAACACCTGCTTGTCGACCTCGCCGATACGTTGCACCTGGCGGGTCTGGCCTTGGCCGATCACCGAGATGGTATCCAGTGTCTGCGCGGAGGCGCTGTCGGCTACATCCGCTTCGGCGTAGGCATGGCTGGTACACAGGGCAAGCGTGATGGCGAGGCTGAGGCGCTTTGAAATCATGATCTACCGGTTCCGTGGGAGGGCCGGCGCACGCCGGTAACGGAAGGGTGTCGATACTTTGTTAAAGCTCGTTTACGGTGTCATCCAATTGCGTTGTTTTGCACAGTATTGGTGACGGGCTTCCCGCTTGAGGGAGGCGGAGCCAGGTGTTCTTTGCGATTCTGGTTACGGCTGGCGCAAAAAAAAAAACGCCGCGACAATGCGCGGCGTTCGGTGTTGCATCCTTGGATCGCAACTTCAACCCATGTACAGGCCACCATTGACCGGATAGTCGGCGCCGGTGACATAGGCCGCATCATCGCTGGCCAGCCACGCGCACAGCGCAGCCACTTCCTCGGGCTTGCCTAGGCGGCGGATCGGCACCGAGGCCGCAAGCCGATCGAGCACATCCGGTGGGAAGCTGCTGATCGCCTGGCTGGCGATATAACCCGGCGAAATGGTGTTGACGGTGACGCCGCGCGCTGCGACTTCGGCGGCCAGCGCACGACTGAAGCCATGCATCGCGGCCTTGGCGGTCGCGTAGTTGACCTGGCCGATCTGGCCCTTCTGCGCGCTGACCGAGCCGATGTTGATGATGCGGCCCCAGTTCTGGTTGGTCATGCCATCGACCACCTGCTTGCTCAGGTTGAACAAGGTGTTGAGGTTGGAGGCGATCACCACGTTCCAGTCCTCGCTGCTCATCTGCCGGAACAACATGTCGCGGCTGCCGCCGGAGTTGTTGACCAGCACATCCACTTCGCCCACTTCCGCACGCACCTTGGCGAACGCGGCTGCGGTGGAGTCCCAGTCGGCGGCATTGCCTTCGGAGGTGATGAAGTCGAAGCCGAGTTCGCGCTGCTCGCGGATCCAGTTGGCCTTGCGCGGCGAATCCGGCGCGCAACCTGCGACCACGGTGTGGCCGGCGCGGGCCAGGGTCTGGCAGATGGCAGTGCCTACACTGCCCATGCCACTGGTGACGTAAGCGATACGTAGCGTCATGGTTGTCTCCAATGCGTCAGGTAGGTGCCGCTCAGGCGGCCAGCGGATACAGGGCGAACAGCAGGCTGCCGGCCATCAGAATCAGTGAAATCAGTACGGCCCACTTCAGGGTGAATTTCTGGTGGTCGGCGAAATCGACCTTGGCCAGACCCACCAGCAGGTAGGTCGATGGCACCAGCGGGCTCAACAGATGCACCGGCTGACCGGCCAGCGAAGCGCGTGCCATTTCCACCGGGGTGATGCCGTAGTGGCCGGCCGCTTCGGACAGGATCGGCAGCACGCCGAAGTAGAACGCGTCGTTGGACATGAAAAAAGTGAAGGGCATCGATGCCACGGCGGTGATCACCGCCAGGTAAGGACCCCAGGCTTCCGGAATCACCGACAGGAAGCCGCGCGACATCGCCTCGACCATGCCAGTGTTGGACAGGATGCCGGTGAAGATGCCCGCAGCGAAGATCAGCGACACCACCGACAACACATTGCCTGCATGGTTGACCACGCGACGGCGCTGCTCGGCCAGGTTCGGGTAGTTGATTACCAGTGCGATCGCGAAGCCGACCATGAACAGGATCGGCATCGGCAGCAGGCCGATAACCAGTGCCGCCATCAGCGCCAGGGTGAGGGCGAAGTTGACCCACAGCAGCTTCGGCCGCTTGGTGTCTTCGGCGTCTTCCACGGTCGGCAGCGCATCGCTGTCGTCGGAGACGCTGGCGTCCATCCACGAGCCACCCTGCGGCAGGGCGACCACGCCCAGACGGCGGCGCTCCTTCATGCCCAGATACCAGGCCAGTGCAAGGATGCCGGCACAGGCCAACACCATCGCCGGAATCAACGGCACGAATACATCGGCGGGATCCACATGCAGGGCAGTGGCCGCACGCGCGGTCGGGCCGCCCCACGGGGTGAGGTTCATCACGCCACCGGCAAGGATGGTCACGCAGGTCATGCTCAGCGCGTTCATGCCCAGGCGGCGGTACAGCGGCAGCATCGCCGACACGGTGATCATGTAGGTGGTGGAGCCATCGCCATCGAGCGAGATCAGCATCGCCAGCACGGCGGTGCCCATCACGATCTTCAACGGATCGCCCTTGACGATGCGCAGGATGATGCGCACCAGCGGGTCGAACAGGCCAGCGTCGATCATCACCCCGAAGTAGAGGATGGCGAACATCAGCATCACGCCGGTCGGCGCGATCTTCTTGATGCCGTCGAGCATCATGTCATCGAGGCCGGCACCGAAGCCGCCGATCAGGGCGAACACGATGGGTACGGTAATCAGGGCGACCAGCGGCGACAGTCGTTTGCTCATGATGAGGTACATGAACGTCAGAACCATGCCGAAGCCGAGGATGGTCAGCATCATCTGCAGACTCCTAGTAGAGACAGGACGGGGAAGAGGTGTTTAGAAATCGAACTGCAGGCGGCCGGTGACCGCGCGGGTGTGGTCCACGGTGGTATCGGTCAGGCGGTTGCGGTTGCGGCTGTCGATCAGGTTGAGCATGAAGCGCAGGTTGTCGCGCAGGTACCAGTTGCCGGCCAGGGTCCAGGCTTCGGTGCTGCCGTTGCGCAGGTCGGGCTGGCCATCAAGGTGTTGGTTGCCGCGCATCTGGTCGTAGCGCAGCGCGAGCTCAAACGCGCCGGGCTTGTGGCGGATGTCCTTGATGCGGGCGAAGCGGCCGGTCTTGCGGTCGTAGCTGCGCGATTCGCCGGTGACGAACCAGCTGAGCATGCCGTAGGCCGCCATCACCTCGCCGCGTTGGGCGCCGTCGTCGAAGGTGGCGCCGCTGAATTCGCCCTGCCATGACAGCGGGCCGCGCACCTGCGCGTATTCCAGCGACCACTTGTTGACGTCGGTATCGCGGCCGGCCGAGAAGTCGACCAGGGTCAGGCGGCTTTCATCGGACAGATGGCCGGCCGGGCGTGGGCGGATGCGCAAGGCAGGAACGCCATTCACGCCGGGGTTGTCATAGGCCTCGCGGGCCAACGACAAGCCCAGGTGCAGCACATCGCCAGCGGCCGGGCTCGGTGCCCAGGTGACACGGCCACCCGCAGCGCGGCCTTTCACCTGCCAGGCGTCGATGCTTTCCAGGCTGTAGACGCTGGCTGCCCAGGTCATGTCGCCGGGATTGGCCTGCCACGACGCACCGAGGCGGTACAGCGGGGCCAGGCTGGTGCCGGCGTTGCCGCGCTCCAGGAAGCTGCCGTAGTTGGAACCGGTACGGTCGTCCAGCGAGTAGTACTGCTTGAACTGGCCCACGGTCAGCTTGCCGGCGTCGCCGAAGCTGCGGCTGACATAGACGTCCTTGGCCTCGGGGCGGTCGCCGGAGAAATCGGCTTCCAGCTTGTAGTCGACCACGAAGAACTTGCCTGACACATCCAGCCAGGCGCGACGGATCTCGGTGTCGTCCTTGTTCGGGGTGCCACGGTGGTCATTGTCGAAGCTGGCGAAATCCAGATGCAGGCGGCCGCCGATGGTGGCAGTGACCGGACCTTCGTCTTCTGCGGCCAGCGCTGGAGCGCACAGGCTCAGCAGGACAGCGGCAGCGAGGCTGCGCTTTTGGAAAACACTCAGTTCCACAAACCCTCCCAGGTACGCGCCAGGCGCGCGGCAAACATGGGCACCTGCTGGTGCGTGGCCGCAGTCTGGCCGGGACTAGCTGTCATCCGCCTGTCAGGAGTTTGTGCGGCGCAGCAATGTGCGCCGACACTGCGTGTTTGCGGCTTCCGCGTTAGCATTCGCGCCTTCCCGATACTTTCCACCGCGATGCGCCTGCTGCTGGTTGAAGACAATGCGGACCTGGCCGACGCCATCATTCGTCGCATGCGCCGCAACGGCCATGCGGTGGACTGGCAGGCCGACGGCATGGGCGCGGCCAGCGTTTTGCGCTACCAGAGCTTCGATCTGGTGGTGCTGGACATTGGCCTGCCCAAGCTCGATGGCCTGCGCGTGCTGGCGGGCATGCGCGAGCGCGGCGACAGCACCCCGGTGCTGATGCTGACCGCGCGTGACGGCATCGAAGACCGCGTGCAGGCGCTGGATGTGGGCGCGGACGACTACCTCGGCAAGCCTTTCGATTTCCGCGAGTTCGAGGCGCGCTGTCGAGTATTGCTGCGACGTGGCCGTGGCCAGGCCAGCGAAGTGGTGCAGATCGGCAGCTTCCAGTTCGACAATGCCGCGCACCGGGTCAGTCTGGATGGCGAGGTGATCGAACTGCCGAACCGCGAGTTCCGCCTGCTGGAGATCCTGGTCGGTCGACTCGGACAGGTCGTCGGCAAGGATGAGATCGGCAAGGGATTGTTCGGTTTCGACGACGAAGCCGGGCCCAATGCCATCGAGCTGTATATCGGGCGGCTGCGCAAGAAACTGGCGGCCGCACCAGTGCGCATCAGCACCGTGCGCGGCGTGGGCTATATGTTGGAAGCCAATGACGGCGCTACTGATGGCGACGGCTGAGGTCCGCACGTCAGGTTCATTGCGGCGCACCTTGATGCTGTATCTGGGTGCCTTGCTGGCGGTGTTCGCGGTGGCCTTGCTGTTTGCCGCGCGCGACTACGGGCAGCGTGCGGCGAATCGCTCCTACGACCATCTGCTGGTGTCTTCGGCGCTGTCCATCGCCGATTCGGTGGCATTGGTGGATGGGCAATGGCAGGTGGACCTGCCATATGCAGCCCTGGACCTGCTTTCGATGGCGGAAGAAGACCGCGTGTTCTATCGCGTGGCCGATAGTCGTGGTCGCACCATCACCGGCTACGAGGATCTTCCCCAGGCGCCGCGCCGGAGTGGCAACCAGCCGCAGCTGTTCGATGCCGGGTACAGCGGTGAGACGGTGCGCTTCGTGGTGGTCAAGCGCAGCTTCGCCGCCGCCTCTGCGCAGGGTGAAGTACAGGTGCAGGTGGGGCAGACCCGTCGCGCCCGCGCCGAGCTGGCGCAGGAAATGGTCAACCGCGCGCTGATCGCCATCGGCGTGTTGTCGGCCTTGTTGCTGGCGTTGGTGGCCTTCGGCGTGCACCGCGCGTTCCGCCCGTTGGTGCGTCTGGAGCGCGAGCTGTCGCGGCGCGAACCCTCCGACCTGAAACCGCTGGACTCGCATGTGCCGCGCGAGATGAACCAGATGGTCGCTGCCTTGAACCGTTTCATGGAACGCCTGTCCAGCAGCAACGAAACCCTGCGTGCATTCATGGCCGAAGCCGCGCACCAGATGCGCACGCCATTGGCGGCATTGCGCGCACAGGCGCAGCTCGCCCTGGACGAAGAAGAGCCCGAGGACATGCAGCGCAGCCTGCGTGCGATCGAGCGCAATGCCACCCATATGAGCCGCCTGCTCAACCAGCTGCTCAGCGATGCCAGCGTCATCCACCGCTCCAACCTGCAGCGCTTCGCACCGCTGGATCTGGCTGAAACCGTGCATCAGGCCTTGCATGAAGCCTTGCCGCAGGCAGGGCCGGCACCACGCGTGCAGCTGGCGATCACTACCGGCGCGGTGCAGGTCAACGGTGACGCGCTGCTGCTGCGTGAGGCGATCAAGAACCTGATCGACAACGCGATGAAGTACGGTGGCGACGGCCCGCTGCAGATTGCGCTGACCGTGCAGGACAGGCTGGCGGTATTGACCATCGCCGACCACGGCCCCGGCATCAGCGCCGCCGATGCCGAGCGTGTATTCGAGCGCTTCGGGCGCGGTGAGAATGCGCCTGCCGGTGGTGCCGGCCTCGGGCTGGCCATCGTCAAGCGCGTGGTTGAAAGCCATGGTGGCAACATCGACCTGAGCAATCGGCCCGAAGGCGGCCTGGTCGCCACCATCCATCTGCCGAGGCATGCTGCATGAGCCGCTTGTTGATCCTGTTGTTGGGCGTGCTGCTGGCACCTTCACTGATGGCTGCGCCGGGCGATGTACAACGTTTCCCGGCGCAGGGTGTTGTGACCGAGCAGCTGCGCATCCACGGCACGACGGATATCGAAGTGTTCGCGGTGGTGATCGCCGATTACCAGCGCCTGCATCCGGGCACGGAAGTCGTTTACGAAGACATCATTACCCAGGACCTGTACGCGCGTTTCCTACGCGATCGCAACACCGCGAGCACGCCTGATCTGCTGATTTCCAGCGGCATGGATCTGCAGACCAAGCTGGTCAACGATGGCCACGCATTGCCGCATCGTTCGCCGCAGACCGAAGCCGTGCCTTCGTGGGCGAAGTGGCGCAATGAAGCCTTCGGCATCAGCTACGAGCCGGTGGCGATGGTCTACAACACGCGTGCATTGCCCGCGGCAAAAGTACCGCACACGCGCCGCCAGCTGCTGGACCTGCTGCGTGCCGAAGGCGCACCGCTGCGCGGCAGGGTCGGCACCTACGATATCGAGCGCAGCAGTGTCGGCTATCTGCTGGCGACCCAGGACGCTCAGCGCGGCAGCATCGCCGGCGCCTTGCTGGGCGCATTGGGTGACAACGGCGTGGTGCGCGAGGAGCGTACCGGCGTGCTGTTGGACCAGGTCAGCAGCGGCAAGCTGTCGCTGGTCTACAACGTGCTGGGCTCGTATGCGCAGGCGCGCATCGATGCCGGTGCGCCCTTGGGCATCGTCGAGCCGGAGGACTACACCTTGGTAGTGCTGCGCACGGCGGTGATTCCGCGCAACAGCCCGCACCCGGCCGAGGCCAAGCGCTTCCTCGACTACCTGTTGTCGGCGCGCGGCCAGCAGGTGCTGTCACGCGAGGCGCGGCTGATGCCGATCATCCGCAACGGTGGTGGTGACAGCGATCCAGGCCAGAACCGGCGGCCGATCCAGTTTGGGCCGGGGCTGCTGGTTTACCTGGATGCGCTAAAGCGCCGCCAGTTCCTCGATGCCTGGCGCAGCAGCGTGGAGCCCAAGCCGCGCTGAGCGCGACTCAGCGTGCCGGTGCAGGATTCTCGGTCATGGGCTGGCGCAGCGGATTGCTGCTGTCGGTCGAGGCGCACTGGCCTTTAACGCAACTACAGCCCTGGATCTCGGTGAAACCACAGACACTCATCATGCCCTTGGCCTGGCAGCTGGCCTGCACGCCGGCCGGATCGGTGGGGCTGTTGACGTTGACGCAGGCCGGGTAATAGCCACAGCAGTTGCCGACGTTCTTCACCGTGCAATCGGCATCGACCTTGCAGCTGCTGTCGACCACGACAGGCGTGGCAGCAGGTTTGGCAGGTGTTGATGGTTCGCTCGTAGCGACTGGCGCGGGCGCTTGCGAGGTGACCGGCGCAGTGGCGGCCGGTGAGCTGCAGGCGGTGATCGCAAGCAGCAGGCAGAGCAGTAGTGACAGACGGAACATGGGCGAATCCTGTTCTGGGCACGCGGCCATGGTAGCCGCGTCCCATGTGAGCAGGGGGTTACCGGGCTGTCAGCCGGCAACCCCGCCCATCCCGATCAGGCCGACCAGGTATCGCGCAGGGTCACGCTGCGGTTGAACACCGGCTTGGCCGGGGTGTGGTCGCGGCGATCAGCGACGAAGTAGCCGGTGCGCTCGAACTGGTAGCTCTGTTCCGCTGCGGCCAGGGCTGCGGCCGGTTCGACGTAGCCGGTGACGACCTTGCGCGATTCCGGGTTCAGGTAATCGCGGTAGGTCTTGCCTTCGGATTCGTCGTCCGGGTTGGCCACCGAGAACAGGCGGTCGTACAGGCGCACTTCGGCTTCCACCGCGTGCTGGGCGCTGACCCAATGGATGGTGCCCTTGATCTTGCGGTTGGCGCCTTCCATGCCCGGACGCGATTCCGGGTCCAGCCAGCCACGCAGCTCGACGATCTCGCCGGCATCATTCTTGATCACTTCATCGACGCGGGCGATGCCAGCACCACGCAGGCGCACTTCGCCGCCCGGCACCAGACGCTTCCAGCCCTTCGGCGGCACTTCGGCGAAGTCTTCGCGCTCGATCCACAGCTCGCGCGAGAACGGCACGTCGCGGCTGCCGAAGCTTTCGTCCTTCGGGTGGTTGCTGAAGCTCAGCGATTCCTCGTGGCCTTCCGGCAGATTGGTCAGCACCAGCTTGAGTGGATCGATCACCGCCATGCGGCGTGCCGCGGCGCTGTCCAGGTCTTCGCGCAGGGCACCTTCAAGCACGCTGAAATCGATCAACGAGTTCTGCTTCGAAATACCCACGCGCTCAGCGAACAGGCGCATCGCCGCCGGGGTGTAGCCGCGACGACGCAGGCCCTGCAGGGTCGGCATGCGCGGGTCTTCCCAGCCATCGACCAGGTTCTCGGTGACCAGCGCCATCAGCTTGCGCTTGCTCATCACCGTGTAGTTGATGTTCAGGCGCGAGAACTCGATCTGGCGCGGCTTGGCGGCTTCACGCGGCAGGCCCTTGTCGACCAGCGGCTGGGTCAGCGCGTTGTCGTGGGCGTAGTCGACGTTGTCCACGCACCAGTCGTACAGCGGACGGTGGTCTTCGAATTCCAGCGTGCACAGCGAGTGGGTGATGCCTTCCAGCGAATCGCCAAGTGCATGCGCGAAGTCATACATCGGGTAGATCGGCCAGGCATTGCCGGTGTTCTGGTGCTCGACGTGCTTGATGCGGTAGATCGCCGGATCGCGCAGGTTGATGTTGCCGCTGGCCATGTCGATCTTGGCGCGCACGGTGCGGGCGCCATCGGCGAACTCACCGGCACGCATGCGCGCGAACAGGTCCAGGTTCTCCTCGACGCTGCGCTCGCGGTACGGCGAGGGGCGGCCCGGCTCGGTCAGCGAGCCGCGGTAGGCACGCACTTCCTCGGCCGACAGGTCGCAGACATAGGCCTTGCCGTCGCGGATCAGCTTCTGTGCGGCCAGGTAATAGGCCTCGAAGTAGTCCGAGGCGTGGCGCAGCTCGTTCCACTCGAAGCCCAGCCAGCGCACGTCGTCCTGGATGGCCTGCACGTATTCCGGGTCTTCCTTGGCCGGGTTGGTGTCATCGAAGCGCAGGTTGCAGACGCCGCCGAACTCGCCGGCGATGCCGAAGTTCAGGCAGATCGACTTGGCATGGCCGATGTGCAGGTAGCCATTGGGCTCGGGCGGGAAGCGGGTCTTGATGGCCGTGTGCTTGCCGCTGGACAGGTCCTCACGGACGATCTGACGGATAAAGTCCCTTTTCTCTGATGCCAAGGCATCAGCGGCGCGCTTTTCGGCGGGAGCGTTTTCCGGCGTGGCAGCGACAGCAGGCGTGTTCTCGGACATGGGGGGACGCAGTGTATTGAAGTAAACCGCAAGTTTAGCCGAGCCGGGCGTTGGCTGCCGGGACGGAGCTATGCTGGGCTCTCCTGCCACGTGGATTCGCCCTGATGGACCGCCCCGTTCTGGTGATAGGCAACAAGAACTACTCGTCCTGGTCGCTGCGCCCGTGGCTGCTGCTGCGCCATTTCGGGGTGGAGTTCGACGAGGTGCGGCTGGCCCTGGATACGCCCGGTTTTGCCAGCGAAGTGCTGCAGCATTCGCCGACTGGCAAGGTGCCCGCGCTGCGTGATGGCGCGCTGCAGGTCTGGGATTCGCTGGCGATCTGCGAGTATGCCAACGAGCGCTGGCTGGGCGGACGCGGCTGGCCGGCCGACCTGGCCCAACGCGCCGTGGCGCGGGCAGCGGCGGCGGAAATGCATTCAGGTTTCACCGCGCTGCGCAGCCAGCTGCCGATGAACAGCCGCCGCCAGCCCGATGGCTACCGCTGGGATGCCGCCGCGCAGGCCGATATCAACCGGGTCCGCGCGCTGTGGAGCGAGCTGCGCCGCCAGTACGGTGCGGGCGGCGAGTTCCTGTTTGGTCAGTTCGGCATCGTCGATGCGATGTTCGCACCGGTGGCGGTACGCTTTGACGGCTATGGCGTGGCGGCGGAGGGTACGGCGGGCGACTACCTGCAGGCGTTGTTGGCGCTGCCGGCGCTGCGCGAGTGGCGCCAGGCCGGTGCGGTGGAAACCGAGCAGCTTGCTGCCACTGATGACCTGCGCCGGCCGGTTTGAACGGAGAATCAAATGCAGCTGATCTACCAGACCAATAATCTGTTCGACGCGCATCTGGTCAAGCACGCGCTGGAAGATGCCGGCATCCCGGCCTTCGTGTTCGGCGAGTCCCTGCTGGGCGCGGGCGGCGAGCTCCCCCTGTTCGGCCTGCTGCGGGTCTGCGTACCCGATTCGGCCAAGCCCGAGGCCGAGGAAATCGTCGCTGCGCTGGGCTTGGACGATGGCCCCGCCGACCCCATCTTGGATGACGATGAAGCGCCGGGATTCCTCCCGGCCTGAGGAACTGACCATGTTGGGAATCGGCCAAGGGATATTGGGTATCGGTGCGTTCAAACAGCGCCTGCCGCGCCCGGAAGAAGCGCTGCCGGGGCGGGACACACCGCTGCCGCTGCATAACCAGCATTTCGTCAACGGCCAGCCCTTGCAGGCCGATTTTGCCGGGCTGCAGGTGCTGGACGTGGGCCTGGGCTGCTTCTGGGGCGCCGAGCGCAAGTTCTGGCAGCTGCCGGGCGTGGTGACCACGGCGGTGGGCTATCAGGGCGGCGTCACCCCGAACCCGACCTATGACGAAGCCTGTTCCGGCCTTACCGGCCACACCGAGGTGGTGCGGGTGGTGTTTGACCCGGCGCAGGTGACGCTGGAGACGGTGCTGCGCACCTTCTGGGAAAACCACAATCCGACGCAGGGCATGCGCCAGGGCAACGACACCGGCACCCAATATCGGTCCGCGATCTACTGCCACACGCAGGAACAGTACGACGCGACGCTTGCCAGCCGTGCTGCCTACCAGCAGCAGCTGACTGCATCTGGTTTCGGCGAGATCACCACCGAGATCCTGTTCCCGGCACCGCCGTTCTACTACGCCGAGGATTACCACCAGCAGTACCTGGCGAAGAATCCGAATGGTTACTGCGGGATAGGCGGCACCGGCGTGAGCTGCCCGATTGGCCTGGATGTCTGAGCCGTGAGGGCCCCACCGCGCCGTTTGCTGGTGGTGTGGCACAGCTTTACCGGCGCCACTGCGGCGATGGTGGAAGCATTGGTGCAGGGTGCACGCGCGAGTACCGGTGATGCGGTGCAGGTGATTGCCTTGCGCGCTGCGGATGCGAGTGCCGACGATGCACTGGCAGCCGATGCGGTGGTGTTTGCCACGCCGGAGACATTGGCCTCGATGAGCGGGGCAATGAAGGATTTCTTTGATCGCAGCTATTACCCGTTGTTGGGGCGCTGCGAAGGCAAGCCGTATGCGCTGCTGGTGTGTGCTGGATCGGATGGCCAGCCGACGATTGCGCAGTTGCGCAGGGTGGCGTTGGGTTTGCGTTTGAAAGAAGTGGCCGAGCCGGTACTGGTGTGTACGCAGGCACAGACGGCGGAGGCGATTGTTGCTGAGAAGAAGCTGCCTGAGTCGCAGCTGGCGCGGGGCCGTGAGTTGGGTGCACTGCTCGCAGCAGGGCTGGAGCTGGGAGTGTTCTAGTTTTTGCTCCGGCTCAAGCCCCTCTCCCGTTTACGGGAGAGGGGTTGGGGTGAGGGCGCTCTTGAAGCACGTGGAGCAAAAGCTTTGAAGCTTTAAAAGCTCCCCTCATCCGGCCTTCGGCCACCTTCTCCCGCAGGCGGGAGAAGGGAGGTATCAAGCGTCATGCAGTCTGCTGGGCCAGCCTCAGCCGCCCAACTCATCCGCAATCCGCTGACGCAAGGTCTGCAGATCCTTGGCAAACGCCTCAATACCAGTAGCCAGCTTCTCGGTGGCCATCGGATCGGCCGCCATATCCGCATCGAACTTGGCCTCGTCGATCGCAGCGACGTTCACCGCCTCAGCAGCACCGGCCACCAGTTTGCGCGGCAGCTCGCCGAAGTCAGCATCCAGCTTCTCCAGCAGGTCCGGCGAGATGGTCAAACGATCACAGCCAGCCAGCGCTTCGATCTGCGCAGTCGAACGGAACGAGGCACCCATGACAACGGTGCTGGAGCCGCGGCGCTTGAACTCGGCAAACACGCCGCGCACGAACACCACGCCCGGGTCTTCGTCGATGTTGGCTGGGGTCTGGCCGTTGGCCACGTACCAGTCCAGGATGCGGCCGACGAACGGCGAGATCAGGAAGGAGGCGGCTTCCGAGCAGGCCAAGGCCTGGGTCGGGTTGAAGATCAGGGTCAGGTTGCAGTCGATGCCTTCGGCCTGCAGTACGCGTGCGGCTTCCACGCCGGCCCAGGTGGCGGCGATCTTGATCAGCACCTTGCTGCGCGGCACGCCGGCCGCTTCGTACATGGCGATGAACTCGCGCGCCTTGGCAATCGTGGCCTCGGTGTTGTGTGCCTGGTCGGCATCCACCTCGGTGGAGACGCGGCCCGGCACCAGCTCGGCCAGCATGGTGCCGACGCCGACGGTCAGACGATCGACCACGGCATTGGCGATGGCCTGCTTGTCACCGCTTTGGGCACGGCCCCACTGCAGCTCGCGCTCGATCAGGCCGGCGTAGACCGGCAGGTCGAGGGCTTTCTTCACCAGCGTCGGGTTGGTGGTGCAGTCGACCGGGCGCAGGCGCTTGATGGCGTCGTAATCGCCGGTATCGGCGACGACGACGGACAGTTCACGCAGCTGGGCGAGCTTGGAGGGGGCCTGGGACATCATGGTTTCCTGTTGCAGGTGCGGCGCAGTGCGCTCAGCGGTGGAAATCACCAGCCGCTTCGGGCTGATAGTGAACGGCGGTGACGCGCAGGCGCAGCTGGCGGCCGCCCGGGGCGGTCCAATCGATGGTCTGGCCAACCGACAAGCCCAGCAGGGCACTGCCAACCGGCGCCAGCACGGACACGCGGCCCTTGTCGAAGTCCGCTTCGTGCGGATAGACCAGGGTCAGGGAATGTTTTTCGTTGTGCAGTTCGTCTTCGCAGTCCACACGGGAGTGCATGGTGACGATGCCTTCGGGGATTTCTTCCGGCGGCAGCACCTGCGCGCGCTCAAGCTCCTGCGCAAGGGCAACAGCGGCCGGGTGCCGGCTCAGCGCCGGGGAGTCCAGCAGGGCCTCAAGGCGGGCCATGTCACGGGTGGAAACAACGATGGATGGTGGCAGACCGCTTTGGCTGGTCATGGGAATTCCTTATCTGATTGAAAAGCAAGCAAAAGGCGACGCTTTGTCGGCGCCGCCCGGATTTCGATTGTGCTGGTGAAGCGGGCCGTTGGCGGCCCTGTGAAGATCATGGGGCCGGTGCGGCCCGGATGCAATGTGGGGGAGGGGGGTGTTCAGGTTTTGGGGTGCTACGGAGCTTACCCCTCCCCGGGGGGGGGGGGGGGGGGGGGGGGGGGGGGGGGGGGGGGGGGGGGGGGGGGGGGGGGGGGGGGGGGGGGGCGGGGCTGGGGGCCCCCCGGCCCCCCCCCCCCCCCCCCCCCCCCCGCCGCCCCCCCCCGCGGCGCCCCCGGGGAGGGCTGGGGAGGGGTACGCGCTTAAGCTTGAACCCGCGCGGCTTCAGCATCCGCCTCAAGTAACTCCGCCGGCAGCTGTTTGAACAACTGCGAGAACTGTTCCAGGAACGCGCCCATCGCCGAGCTGCGGCGCCAGACCATGCCGATTCGCCGGTTCGGCTGTGGATTGCCCTCAAACGGGATCAATCTGACGTTCTCCGAGCGCGCCACCGGCGGTTTCACCGCCAGCATCGGCAGCAGGGTGACGCCGACGTTGGCCGCCACCATCTGCCGCAGGGTCTCCAGGCTGGTGGCCTGGAACTCGGATTTCTCCAGCGCACCGGCCATATGGCAGACATCCAGCGCCTGGTCGCGCAGGCAATGGCCATCCTGCAACAGCAACAGGCGTTGGTCGGACAGGTCATCCAGCGTCAGCGAGCGGTGGCTGGTCAACGGGTGGCCTTCCGGCGCGGCCAGCACGAATGGTTCCTCGAAGAGAAACTCGGTGTGCAGCTGCTCGTCGGCGACTGGCAGCGCCAACAGCGCGGCATCGAGCTGGCCGTTGCGCAGCTGCGCCAGCAACACATCGCTCTTTTCCTCGACCAGCAACATCTCCAGCTGCGGGAAGCGCTGGCGGATCGCTGGCACCACGTGTGGCAGCAGGTAGGGGCCGAGGGTCGGGAAAATGCCAAGCCGCACGGTGCCGGCTTCCGGATCGCGGGCGCGGCGTGCGGCTTCCTTCATCTGTTCCACTTCGGCCACGATGCTGCGCGCACGCGCGGCGGCCTCGCGGCCGGCCGGGGTCAGCATCACCTTGCGCGGCGCGCGTTCCACCAGCGGCACGCCCAGCTCTTCTTCCAGCTTCTTGATCTGGGTGGACAGGGTGGGCTGGCTGACGAAGCTGGCCGCAGCGGCACGGCCGAAGTGTTTGTGCTCGGCCAGCGCCACCAGGTATTTCAGGTCACGAAGGTTCATGTCGGGCTCCGCTCATGCAGGCGTCGGCAGCTGCCGGCGCGGTCAAATCAAAGCCCCGCAACGCGGGGCTTTGAGGGCTTCATGCGGTTGCTGCCTCTACCGCTGCAGGCTGCAGCACCGGTGTACGGATCAGATGATCGAAGGCGCTGAGTGCGGCAGTCGAACCGGCGCCCATCGCGATGATGATCTGCTTGTACGGCACCGTGGTGCAGTCGCCGGCGGCAAACACGCCCGGCACATTGGTCTGGCCGCGATCATCGATGATGATCTCGCCGCGACCGCTCAGCTCCACCGTGCCACGCAGCCACTCGGTGTTCGGCAGCAGGCCGATCTGCACGAAGATGCCTTCCAGCTCGACCCGGTGCGAATCGCCACCGACGCGGTCGGTGTAGACCAGGCCGTTGACCTTCTGGCCATCACCCAGCACTTCGGTGGTCTGTGCGTTGAGCACCACCTTCACGTTGGGCAGGCTGTTGAGCTTGGCCTGCAGCACCTGGTCGGCACGCAGCTTGCTGTCGAATTCGAACACGGTGACGTGGCTGACGATGCCGGCCAGGTCGATGGCTGCTTCCACGCCGGAGTTGCCGCCGCCGATCACCGCCACGCGCTTGCCCTTGAACAGCGGACCGTCACAGTGCGGGCAATACGCCACGCCCTTGTTGCGGTACTCGTCTTCACCGGGCACGTTCATCTGCCGCCAGCGGGCGCCGGTGGACAGGATCACCGTCTTGGACTTCAGTGAGGCACCGTTCTCCAGCTGCACTTCGACCAGGCCATCGGCACCGGCCGGCACCAGCTTGGCCGCGCGCTGCAGGTTCATGATGTCCACCTCGTACTCACGTACGTGGGCTTCCAGTGCGGCGGCGAGCTTCGGGCCTTCGGTGTGCTGCACCGAGATGAAGTTCTCGATCGCCATGGTGTCCAGCACCTGGCCACCGAAACGCTCGGCGGCAACACCGGTGCGGATGCCCTTGCGTGCGGCATAGATCGCCGCCGCCGCACCGGCCGGACCACCGCCCACCACCAGCACGTCGAATGCATCCTTGGCCTTGATCTTCTCGGCCTCGCGGGCAACGGCGCCGGTGTCGAGCTTGGCGACGATCTGCTCCAGGCTCATGCGGCCGGAGTCGAACATCTCGCCACCCTGGAACACCATCGGCACCGCCATCACCTGGCGCTGTTCCACTTCCTGCTGGAACGTACCGCCCTCGATCACCGTGGTGCTGATCTTCGGATTCAGGATCGCCATCAGCGCCAGCGCCTGCACCACGTCCGGGCAGTTGTGGCAGGTCAGCGACATATAGACGTCGAAGCTGTACTCGCCGTCGATCGCGGTGATGCTGTCGATGACTTCCTGCGCGACCTTCGGCGGATGGCCGCCGGTCCACAGCAACGCCAGTACCAGCGATTCAAATTCGTGGCCAAGCGGCAGGCCGGCGAAGCGCACGCCGTGGTTCTGGCCTTCGCGAGCGATCACGAAAGAGGGCTTGCGCACATCGTTGCCGGAGGTATCCAGGGTGATCTTGCCGCCACCGGCCGCGACGATATCGTCAAGCAGGCCGCGCATGTCCTGGCTGGCGCTGCTGTCGTCGAGCGAGGCGATCAGGCGCAGTGGCTGGCGCAGCAGGCCCATGTACTGCTGCAGCTGGGTCTTGAGGCTGTCGTCGAGCACGGTCAACTCCTTGGTTGAGGCAAAGCGGGGGAGTGACGCCCCTGCGTGAAGCGGGGCGCCAGTAAAAATGTAGGGGTGAACCGCAGCGGGCTGCGTGGCGTGCGGGCGTGGTGCTGGCTGGCATCAACACGCTGCGGTTCACCCCCACGCCCGCCGCGAGGGCGGGGTGGGAGCGGGTACGACTTGTTAGATCTTGCCGACCAGGTCCAGCGACGGGGTCAGGGTCTTTTCGCCTTCCTTCCACTTGGCCGGGCACACTTCGTTCGGGTGTGCGGCGGTGAACTGGGCAGCCTTCAGCTTGCGCAGGGTCTCGGACACGTCACGGGCGATCTCGTTGGAGTGGATCTCCGAGGTCTTGATCACGCCTTCCGGGTTGATCACGAAGGTGCCACGCAGGGCCAGGCCTTCTTCTGCAATGTGCACGCCGAAGGCGTTGGTCAGCTGGTGGGTCGGGTCGCCGACCAGCGGGAACTTGGCCTTGCCCACGGCCGGCGAGGTTTCGTGCCACACCTTGTGCGAGAAGTGGGTATCGGTGGTCACGATGTAGACCTCGGCACCGGCCTTCTGGAACTCGGCATAGTTGTCAGCGGCGTCTTCGATCTCGGTCGGGCAGTTGAAGGTGAATGCTGCCGGCATGAAGATCAGGACCGACCACTTGCCCTTCAGCGATTCGTCGGTGACTTCAATGAATTTGCCGTTGTGGAACGCATTGACCTTGAACGGCTGGACCTGGGTGTTGATAAGGGACATGAAGTTTCCTCTTGGGTGTAGGGCGGGGTGAATCGTTGGAGCAAAGACTAATAGGCAGAGACTAATAAAACAAATGAATTGGATGCATCGTATCAATAGATAAAGCCTATCAATCGGTGCTCCAGAACTGCCTCAAGGCCTGATATCGGGTGCTTTGCGGGCTTTCCAAGCCATCGAGAGCCAAGCTGAACGGCGCGGCATAGACCGGATTAATCCCAAGGCGAGGATCATGGCGGTAGGCAGGGACGGATGTGCTGACTATCCTCGCCCTCCTGAAAACCGCTAGCGAAGAGGTAATGCAGTGTCCACGTTGAAGGTTGCCGAGCTGTTGCGGGAGGCCGCTGCACGCCTGCCGGGTGAAGATGCCCGCCATGAGGCCGAGCAGTTGCTGATCCACGTGCTGGGCGTGGAGCGGGCCTGGTTGTTCTCGCATGCCACCGACGAGGTGGAAGCCGACGCCCTGGAGCGCTTCGAGGTGCTGCTGACCCGTCGTGCCGAGGGCCATCCGTTGGCCTATCTGACCGGCCGTCGCGGCTTCTGGACCCTGGACCTGCAGGTCAACACCGCCACCCTGATCCCGCGCCCGGAAACCGAGCTGCTGGTCGAGCAGGCACTGGCACGGCTGCCGGCCGATGGCATGGTGCGGGTGGCCGACATGGGCACCGGCAGCGGCGCGGTCGCCTTGTCGATCGCCAGTGAACGGCCATTGGCCACGGTGATGGCGACCGATGTGCTGGGCCCAACTTTGGCGATGGCGGTGAAGAACGCACAGGCGCACGGTCTGGAGAACGTGTGGTTCCGGCGTGGGCACTGGTACACGGCGCTGGGCGCGGATCGCTTCGACATGATCGTCAGCAACCCGCCGTATATCGCTGCAGGTGACCCACATCTGGTGCAGGGGGATCTGCGTTTCGAGCCGCCGCCGGCCTTGGCGTCTGGCGCGGATGGCTTGGATGCGATCCGCGAGATTGTTGCCGGTGCGCATGAGCATCTGGTGCCCGGTGGCTGGTTGCTGCTGGAGCATGGCTGGGATCAGGGCGAGGCGATCCGCGCGCTGCTGGAGCAGGCCGGGTTTGTGGACGCGCAGACGGTGCAGGATCTGGAGCAGCGTGATCGGGTGACGCTGGGGCATTGGCCGGGTTGAGGTTGTTGTCGCTGCTGTTGCGCTTGCTGCTTGTCAGCTGGTCATTCCCGCCTTCGTAGGAATGACAGCATCGAGAAGCGGAACCAAAGCCAAAGCAGAGCCAAAGCAGAGCCAAAGCCAAAGCAGAGCCAAAGCCAAAGCAGAGCCAAAAGTACTGCTCAAGCTGGTCATTGAAGCCATTTCCTGTCCGTATCACGCACCCCGGGATCTCCCGTAGCATCGCCATTTCCAAGCCGGGGATGCCGATGATCCGTACCGCGTTCGCTGCCGTATTACTGGTCACGTCACTGGGCTGCGCGGCGACGCCAGCCAGCAGCAAACAAGCGCCGCTCCATCCCTTGCGTGAGGGCTCGCCGGTGCAGGATGACTTCGCCGATCTGGCGCCCCTGGGTGAGGCCATCGGCGACAAGCGCATCGTCATGCTTGATGAGCTCACCCATGGCGAAGGCAATATCTACGAGAGCAAGGTACGCACCGTGCGCTACCTGCATGAGCGCAAGGGCTTCGATCTGCTGGTGCTGGAAAGCGGCCTGTTCGATGTCACCCGTTTATGGCGATCACGGCTACCGCTGCGTACCAACGCGCCAGGCAACATCTTCTACATGTATGCCAACAGTGCCGAGGTTTGGCCGCTGTACGACTATCTGGATGCGCAACGTGATACGCCGGATGCGATGCAGCTGGCTGGCTTTGATGGTCGCTTGAGTGGCGGACTCTCACGCCGCCAACTGGTGCCGCAGCTGCGTGAACGCTTGCTGCGGCAGCCACTGGATGAAATGGCACGGCAACGCCTGCAGCTGCATCTGCAACAGGTACAGCAACTGCTCGATGGCAAGCTGGCAATGGCGGACGTCGGCGTACGCCAGCGCTTTCTCGATGATTCGCAGTGGTTGCTGCAACTGCTGCCAGCGCCGGACGCCGAGCACGGCGACGATGTGTTCAACAGCGATGGTTTCTGGCGGCGCATCAACGCCAGCCTGCAACGCATGGCTGAAGTGGCCTGGCAGATGCGACCGTTCGACGAACACGATCCGGTCATGGCCGCCAACCTGCAATGGTTGCTGGAGCAGGCCTACCCGGGGCGCAAGGCCGTCGTCTGGGGGCATTACGCCCATCTGAACAAACTCGGTGGCTACCGCGATGGTCATCCGCGTGGATTTCCGGTAGTGGACAACGTGACCCGCGCTTTGCCGCCTGCGCTGCAGAAGCAGACCTATGTGTTGCATTACGCAGGCGCGCGAGGAAGTTATCTCGACTACATCGATCAGCAGGTCCGCAAGGTGGATGCGCAGCCATCGCAGCTCGAATCGCGCTTGACCGCGAAGGCGTCGGTCGCAGCGGTATTCGTCGATCTGCATGCAGGCAGTTTGCCGGGCGAGGAGGATCCGGCCAGCCGGCTGTGGGGCATGGACTATGCCGACGAATTGACCCTGCCCGAAGCACGTCAGCGCTTCGACGGCATCTGGTTGCTGGATGGCATCACCCCGGCGACGTATGCGACGCCCTGATGGGGCGCTGTGGCGCAGACAAGACCGCAACAACGCTGCGTTAAACTAACCGTCCTGTTCCCAGCGAGGCTGCCATGCGCACGCTCTACCCCGCCATCGAGCCCTACGACACCGGCACGCTCAAGGTCGACGACCGCCACACGCTGTACTTCGAACAATGCGGTAATCCCAACGGCAAGCCGGTGGTGATGCTGCACGGCGGCCCCGGTGGCGGCTGCAGCGACAAGATGCGTCAGTTCCACGACCCGGCCAAGTACCGCATCATCCTGTTCGATCAGCGTGGCTCGGGCCGTTCCACCCCGCATGCCGATCTGGTCGACAACACCACCTGGGATCTGGTCGCCGACATCGAGAAGCTGCGCGAGAAGCTCGGCGTCGACAGTTGGCAGGTATTTGGTGGCAGCTGGGGTTCGACGCTGGCGCTGGCCTATGCCGAAACCCACCCGCAGCGCGTGACCGAGCTGGTGCTGCGCGGCATCTTCATGCTGCGCCGCTGGGAGCTGGAGTGGTTCTACCAGGAAGGCGCCAACCGTCTGTTCCCGGATGCCTGGGAGCACTATCTCAAGCCGATCCCGGCGGTCGAACGCCATGACCTGATCTCGGCCTTCCATCGTCGCCTGACCAGCGATGACGAAGCCACGCGCCTGGCTGCCGCCAAGGCCTGGAGCGTGTGGGAAGGTGCCACCAGCTTCCTGCATGTGGACGATGACTTCGTCAACAGCCACGAAGACCCGCAGTTCGCGCTGGCCTTCGCCCGCATCGAGAACCATTACTTCGTCAACGGCGGCTTCTTCGAAGTGGAAGACCAGCTGTTGCGCGACGCGCACAAGATTGCCCACATCCCGGGCGTGATCGTGCACGGCCGTTACGACGTGGTCTGCCCGTTGGCCAATGCCTGGGAACTGCACAAGGCCTGGCCGAAGGCGCAGCTGCAGATCAGCCCGGCGTCCGGCCACTCGGCATTCGAAGCCGAGAACGTCGACGCACTGGTACGCGCCACCGACAGCTTCGCCGGCTGATAAGCGCGCCCCTGTAGTGCCGAGCCATGCTCGGCAGGGGTTGTCCAGCAAACCAACAAATGCGGGAGCGACGTCAGCCGCGAAGCTGGGAACAATGATCCATCGGGCACTTCTGCCATCTGGACATCTACGAGCTTCGCGGCTGACGTCGCTCCCGCATTTGTTGGTTTGCTGGACAACCCCTGCCGAGCATGGCTCGGCACTACATGCGTCCTGCTTGATCAAAAAATCATCAGCGGCTGCAAAGGTCTGGTGTACAAGGCTTGTGCGGGCTTATCCACAGCTTGTGTAACCGTCAGGGCACAGCCTGTGTGGACAACATGGCATAGCGGTTTCACCATTCGCCGGCCAACAGAGCCTCTGCCAGCACCTTCAACTTGGGCGATACCTGCCGCGATGGCGGATAGACCAGCGACAGTGCACGGGTTCGTCCTTCATGGGCCTGCAATACGCGCTGCAGGCGCCCATCGGCCAGGGCGTCGGCCACGGCGAAGTCCATCACCTGGACGATGCCAATACCAGCCAAGGCGGCCTCCACCAATGGGTCGCCGCTGTCGAACACCATCCGCGTCGGCGGGGTGAAATCGTGCATCTGTCCATCCAGTGCTCGGAACTGCCAATCCACCAGGCGCCCACTGCGCAGATTGCGCACCGCCAGGCAGGTATGTTCGTGCAGCGCTTCCACCGTTGTGGGCTGGCCATGGCGGGCGAGGTAGTGCGGCGCGGCAACCGTTACCCAGCGCAGCGGCCGCAACGGTCTTGCCACCATCCGTACATCGCTGATCGTGCCGGTGCGCAGGGCGGCATCGAATCCCTCGTCGGCCAGGTCGACCAGACGGTCATTGAGCACCAGTTCGAACTGCAGTTGCGGATGCGCGGCGATCAGCTTTCCGGCCAAGGGCACCAGCACCTTGCGGCCGAACATCGAGGGCGCGGTCAGCTTCAATACGCCTGAGGGAACGCATGGACGATCACCCAACTGGCGCTGTGCATCTTCCAGTCCACTCAGCAATGGCTGGCAGTGTTCGACGAACTGGCGCCCATCCGGGGTCAGGCTGACGTTGCGGGTATTGCGGTGGAGCAGGCGCACCCCCAATGACTGCTCCAGCCGGCTGATCGCCCGCGACAGGCCGGATTGGCTCAGGCCAAGCTGGCCGGCGGCAACGGTGAAGCTGCGGGCATCGGCAACCTGCACCAGCATGCGTACGGCGTTGAGGTCCATGGCGTCCATTGATGCAAATCCGCATTGCACATATGTGTGTATCCTGATTTATCTGCGCGACGTCATCAATAAGACTGTGCACCCCGCGCTTCTGGATTCAGGCAATGCAGGTTTCACCGTCTCCACTTTCCGCCACACCGCGGCTGGCGCTTGCGCTGCTTGCCACGGCGCAGCTGATCATCGCCCTGGATGCGACCATCATCTTCGTCGCCCTGCATGACATGGGGCGCGCGCTGCAGATCAATGCGCAGCAGCTGCAATGGGTGGTCAGCGCTTACACCGTCGCTTTCGGCGGCTGCCTGTTGCTGGGTGGCCGCGCGGCGGATCTGCTCGGCAAGCGGCGTTTCTATCGGCTGGGCATGGCCTTGTTCGCATTGGCTTCGCTGGTTGGCGGCTTCAGCAGCAGCGCTTGGCTGTTGGTGGCGGCACGGGCGGTGCAGGGCATTGGCGCGGCCTTGTTGTTCCCGGCCACCCTGGCCTTGATCAATACGCTGTACGCCGAAGGCGCGCCGCGCAATCGCGCGCTGGCGATCTGGAGCATGGCCAGTGCCGGTGGTCTTGCATTGGGGACGTTGCTCGGTGGCGTGCTGACCCAGCAGTTCGGCTGGGCATCGGTGCTGCTGGTGATCGTGCCGATTGCCGGGGCCTGTGCAGTGTTGGGTGGCTATTGGTTGCCGGTGGACGGCCCGCGTGCGCGCGGCCGCTCCTTCGATCTCGCCGGCTGTTTCACGGTGACTGTCGGCGGCAGCTTGCTGGTCACCACCTTGGTGCAGGGGCCGGAATGGGGTTGGGCAGCGCCGATAACGCTGGCTTGCCTGCTGCTGTCGCTGTTGTTGCTGGCAGCATTCGTGCTGATTGAACGGCGCAGTGCCGATCCGCTGATGCACTTCGCCTTGCTGCGGGTGCCGGGGCTGCGCGCCGCGATGTGGCTGACCATGTTGTTCATGAGCAGCTTCGGCGTGCAGTACTACTTCCTTGCGCTGTATTACCAGGATGGCTACGGCTGGAGCCCATTGCAGGCAGGCATGGCGTTCCTGCCGCCGACCCTGGTATGCACCGTCGGCATCCGCATCGCCGAGCGCATGCTGGCGGTGCGTTCGCCGCGACAGGTGCTGGCATGGGGGCTGGCGGCGGGGGCATTGGGTATCGCAGGCGTTGCGGCTGCCTTGCCGCACGGCGCTGGCTACTGGCCGCTGCTGCCGGGCATCGTGCTGCTCAGCTTGGGCCAGGGTATGACCTGGACGGCGATGTGGATCGTGGCCGGGCAGGGCGTTCCCGCTGCGCAGCAGGGCGTAGCCTCCGGCATGGCCGCGACCGCGCAGCAGATCGGTGGTGCGCTGGGCCTGGCCGTGCTGGTAATGCTGGCCAACGCGGCGCGCGCAACAGCGCCAGCCGACAGCGCGCAGGCGCTGCAGGGCCTGGTCAATGCGCAATATGGCGCTGCGCTGTTCGCCGCGCTCGGCGTGGTGGTTGCATTGAGTCTGCGTCCAGCACCGCTAGACTGCAGCTCCGCCGATTGCCAGCCCAGCGACGCATGATTGAACTGTTGGATCTTCGCCAGACCTTGGACAGCTTCGCCAGCTGCAATGACGATGATGAAGTCTGGGCGCGCTACGGCTGGGTCCATGCCAGTGATGGTGGCGCCTTGAACGCGTCGTTCTGGCTGCCGGCCAGCGAGGCGGAAGCGTTCGATGATGACGAGCTGCCGGCAGCGGCGCGTGCCATGGGGTTGTCGAGTTTCCTGGAACCGGCGACTTTCGCCGATGTGCTCGATGTGCAGAAGCGCCAGCGTCCGTTATCGACGCTGGAAGATTATGCAGCGGCACTGGACTACTACGTCGAGTACGATGCGTTCCTGCAGGTGCCGGGTATCGATGAAGCCCTGGGCGAGGCTTCCGACGCGGAGCAGGATGCGGCGAGGGCGATTGGTGTTGGGCCTGGCATCTACGCCAGTTTCGACGTGGTGCTGGCGCAATGCCCTGCGCAGCACGTGAAGGATGCAGCGCGGCAGGTGGCGGCGTTGCTGGCGATGCCGATTGGCGAGGCTTTGGCTGCTTGCCGTGATCTGCCGTTGTGTTTGGGTGAACAGCTGGATCGCGAACGCTGCGTCGGGATTGTCATGGCTTTCGATGCCTTGGGCGTACCGTTGCAGGTGCGGAGCTACAAACCCTTCCCGTGGTCCGCAGTGCCAACGCCGACGGTTGTTGTAGGAGCGGCGTAAGCCGCGGAGCTGGCAATGCATGGTGCGAGGTATTGCTGTTGCTGGAAGCAGCATCAGCTTCGCGGCTTACGCCGCTCCCACAAGAGCAGCGGCACCCTGTAGTGCCGAGCCATGCTCGGCAGGGGCTCTACAAACACTCCATCAGTTTCGCGGCTTGCCTCGCTCCTACAACACGGCGCTGCGCGGATCCTGCATTGCGAGCAACATCGGCTGCAGATTGCGGAATATCCGCTCCAAACGCTCCGCCCAGGCCTGCTGACCTGACACATCGGCAATCAGGTCCTGGCGGATCTCCAGCTCCACATGCACCAGGCCCCGAGCTTCGCCGTGCACCGGCACCGCATAGTCACTGCTGCGGTTCACCGAATACGGCTGGTTGTCGCCAACCACCAGATCGCCTTCCTCGCGCAAGGCCTGCAGCAGCGCATGCGCGAAACGCGTGTCCTGGTGGTAGAGCACGCCTGCATGCCACGGACGTTCCACGCCGGCCATCGCCGGGGTGAAGCTGTGCATCATCACCAGCAGCGTTGGCATGGCCGCATCGCGACGACGGTCCAGCTCGGCGTCGATACGAGCATGGTAGGGCGCGTGGATCGCATCGATACGCTGTTGGCGCTGCTGCGGATCAAGACCGAGATTGGCGGGAACAACGGTGCCATCGCTGACTTCAGGAATCAGCGTCGGCGACACCAACGGCCGGTTGCAGTCGATCAGCAGCCGCGAATAGGTCTGCTCGATGGCCCAGGCATCCAGGCGCTTGGCCAGGGCGCGCGTAGTGCCCGCGATGCCGATATCCCAGCCGATGTGGCGGTCCAGTTCGGCCTGCGGCAAACCCAGGTCCTGCAGTGCCAGCGGCACGCGCTGGCCGGCATGGTCGGCCAGCAACAGGAACGGCGAAGCGCCGTGCGGGTTGTGCACGCTGAAGACCGCCGGATCATCGCTGCCGAGCAACGGTGCAGCGCTGTGCAAGCCAGAATCAGCCACGCGCACGTCCATCCAGATGGTGTTCGATCATCCACAGGCCGGCCCACAGCTTGGCATCCAGCTCGTAGCCCTCGCCCATCTTCTCCACCAGCCAGGCTGCCGCGCGCTGGCGCGGGATGCTGTGCACGGTGATGTCTTCGCTGGCATCGCCGCCACCGTCGCCGATCTTGCGCAGGCCGGTGGCGCGCACGAAGGCGATCTTCTCGCTGCTGGCGCCGGCGGAGGTGGGGCCGACCATCAGCACTTCGGCATGGTCGGCGCTCCAGCCGGTCTCTTCTTCCAGTTCGCGGATGGCGGAGCTCTCGATGGACTCACCGGCATCGATATCGCCGACCAGCCCGGCCGGCATCTCGATGGTGCGCGCCTGCAGCGGCACGCGGAACTGCTCGACGAACAGCACTTCATCGTCCGGCGTGACCGCGATGATGATCGCAGCCAGGCCGCCGGCATGGGTGCGCTCGCTGTACTCCCAGGTGCCGCGCACCAGCATGCGCTGGTATTTGCCTTCATAGACGACGCGGGGGGCGGTGGTGTTCTGGCTCATGCGTACTCGCTGGCTGGAGTGGAAGGGGATTGCAGCCCGGCGGCGGTCATCAGCCGGCGCCGGGTCATCGGGCCGAAACGCAGTGCCTCGCACAACCCGCCGAGCATGTCGCCGTCGCCATTGGCGCGCACGAAGCCAGCGGCGGCGTTGTGCAATGGCGCGTTCAAGGCAACTGTAGTCAGCTGCCGAAACAGCAGTGCCTGTTGGCGCTGCTCACGTAGCCGCACCGCCATGGTCGCAGCGCCGCGCAGGCGCAGGAACGGTACTTCGTCGATGCGTTCGAGCAGGGCGTCCATCGTGCCGAAATGGGCCAACAGCACCGCCGCCGATTTGGCACCGATGCCGGAGACGCCGGGGATGTTGTCGACCGCATCGCCGCTCAGCGCCAGGTAGTCAGCGACCTGGTGGGCGTGCACGCCTTGCCGTGCCTTGACCCCGTCCGCGCCCCAGCGCTGGTTGCGGGCGTAGTCCCACTGTTCGTCGTGCTCCAGCAGCAGCTGCGACAAATCCTTGTCGGCCGAGACGATAACCCCGCGCAGGCGGCCGCGGCTGGCATGCAGGGCACTGCCGATCAGGTCGTCGGCCTCGTATTCGCGGTCGGCCAGTACTTCCAGGCCCAAGGCGGCGCACAGCGCCTTGCAATGGGCGAACTGGCGGCGCAGTTCTTCCGGGGCCGGGTCGCGGTTGGCCTTGTAGGCCGGATACAGCGCGTGGCGGAAACAGCTGTCCAGCGCCTCGTCGAAAGCCACCGCGATGTGCTGCGGGCGCTCGCGCTCCAGCAGGTCGAGCAGGAAGCGGGCAAAACCGTGAACTGCGTTTACCGGCCAGCCCTGCGCATCCTGGAATTCATTGGGGATGGAGTGCCATGCGCGGAACACATACAGACTGGCATCGACCAGGTAGAGCGGCTGCAGTGGGCCATTGGCAGCACTCACGGCTGCCAGTCCTGCAGCAGCTTTGCCGGATCGGGGCGTTCGCGGTCGGGCACGGCGATCTTCGGGGTGCCGATATGGATGAAGCCAACGATCTGTTCGTTGTCGGCCAGGCCCAGGTGGCGGGCGACTTCCGGGTCGCTGGCCATCCATGCGGTCAGCCATTGCGCGCCAAAGCCGCAGCCCTGCGCGGCCTGCAGCAGCGCGAAGCAGGCGCAGCCGGCGGTGAGCAACTGCTCCTGCGCGGGCACCTTGGGGTTGTCCTGCAGGCGGGCAATCACGGTGATGATCAACGGCGCATGCGAGAAGCGCTGGCGGTCCTTCTCAACCGCGGCTTCGGATGCATTGGGGTCGCGCCGGCGGCTGCGCTGGGCCAGGAATTCGCCAAGGGCGTGACGGGCCTCACCCTGCAGGCGCAGGAAGCGGAACGGCACCATTTTGCCGTGATCCGGCACGCGTACCGCCGATTGCAGCATACGCAGCACGGTGGCGGAGTCCGGCGCAGGCTCGCCCAGTTGCAGGGAGGGCACCGAATGGCGCTGATCCAGCGCTTGCAGGAAGCAGTTGTCGGACATGGTTCACAGGGGCTGAGGCGGCTACTAAGTATAGACGCCGCCCATGTACCGGCCGTTTAGCGCAGATCGGGGTCGGTTTTGTGCGCTGTGTCGTGTGCCCTGAACAAGCAACGGGTCGCTAATAATCGCTGACACGCTTAGCATTGCTGGTAATGCGAGGAAGGGCTCATGAGGTAGGAAGTGCGTACTGCATCACTGACCCTGTTCATCTTCTCCGCCTACCATGCGCGTGCGGATTCAGGGGCCGCGTCTGCATTTCCTCAATCGTTCAACAGAAGACCAGCGCCTGTGAGGGTGTGGAGCCTTTGCGCATGATGTCCAGTCCGCATCCCGCCGGTCAGCCCGGTCGTAACCAGAACCTGCTTGGCGTGGCCCGCGAGGCCGCCTTGCCTGTGCTGTCACAGGCCTTTGCCAAGGTGCTGGCGGGGTTTGACGATGCCTTGTTCGACCGTGCCGAGACGGCCGGTCCCTCGCAACTGGCATTTCTGGACGGTATGCGTGAGCTGCGCCGCCGCCGCGACGAGATCTCCCGCCGCTTCGATTCGCACCTGCAGCAGGCCTGGGCTGCGCTGGATGCGGGCACCCCGCAGTCAGCGGAAACCGTGCTGGCTGGGCAGAGTGACGGCGGTCTGAGTCTGGTGCCCGAACACATACTCGAGTCGCGGCTGGCGGTGCGCAATTTCGCTACCGTGCTGCTGCGTGACTGGAAACAGGTCTTGCTGCGCATCGATCACCGTCTGGCCTGGGTGGCCGGGGTGGCGGGTCTGGATGCCGACACCAACCCGATCGGCCCGGAGCACATCGGCGTTGCCGTGCACGAGGCTTTCTATACCTGTGACCTGACCGCGGAAGTGCGGTTGGTGTTGTTCAAGCTATGCGAGCGTGAGTTCGCTGCCGGTATCGGCAAACTGTACGAGGCGGTGGACGAGCGTCTGGCCCAGGCTGGTGCCGCACCTGAGATCGCCGCGCCGCGTCGTGCCAGTCCGCAACGGACCGTGGCCGAGCAGATGGCGCAGGCAGTGCAGGAGGAAGAGGAAGGCTTCGACCCGGGCCACGCGCCGATGTGGGCGCGGCGGTTCTCCGAGCGCTGGAGCCAGCGTCGCGGCAGCATGGCCGGGCAGGCTGCCGCACAGGCAGCGGCGGGCTTCGAAGCCGAGCAAGCCTATGGCAATCCACAGAACATGGTGTTGGAAGCGCTGCACGAGTTGCTGGCGCAGAGCCGGCAGACCCGTGAGGGCGCGTCGGCAGCTCCAGGCGATGCAGGTCAGGCTGGTACTGGTCACCAGCGCTCCTTGAACCAGCGCGAGATGATGTCGGTACTGTCGCTGTTGCAGGCCACCCCGAGCGCCACCCTGCGTGCGGCGGTGGGTGAGGATGGCGAATCGCTGGCGCAGCGGCTCAAGAGTGAAGTGCTGTCCGGCGCGACACGCCTCGGCGTGGACCCGCAGCAGGCGCACCTGGATCCGCAGGACGAGGATGCCATCGACCTGGTCGGTATGCTGTTCGACGTGATGCTGGACGAGCGTGACCTGGAAGGCCGTTCGCGCGAGCTGATTGGCCGGCTGGTGGTGCCCTTCGTCAAGGTTGCCATGCTTGACCGCCGCATGTTCGTGCAGAAGACCCATCCGGCGCGCAAGCTGCTCAACTCCCTGGCCGAGGCCTGCGAAGGCAATGCCGGTGAAAGCCAGGCCGAGCGCGCCTTGATGGGCAAGGTCGAAGAAATCATTGAAAGGCTGACCGCCGAGTTCAACGAGAACCTGGCGATCTTCCTTACCCTGGAAGAAGAGTTCCGCGACTTTCTGGCCCAGCATCGCCGTCGTATTGAGATAACCGAGCGCCGTGCCGCCGAAACCCAGCGTGGCCAGGAGAAGCTTGAGGTTGCACGCAACCGTGCCAGCGCCGAGCTGGACAAGCGTGTTGCCGACACCAGCCTGCCCAAAGCCATCGATGATTTCCTGCGCCAGCCCTGGAGCCACCATCTCACCCTCACCCTGCTGCGCGAAGGCGAGGAAGGCGAGGGTGTGAGCGAAGCGCTGAAGCTGGCCGACGACCTGCTGGAGGAGGTTGCCGAGGCGCGCCGCCATATCGTCGGCAAGCCGTGGTTGCAGTCCAGCCAGCCGGGCCTGCGCAAGGTGTTTGCCAGCGTCGGCCTGCACGGCGACGGCGGCACCACCGCCATCGACGCCCTGCATGACACCTTGCAGTCGGTCGCCGAGCTGCGTCCTGAACTGGAGCGCGCGTTGCCGGAGCTGCCGCAGGTCGCGCTGCCGACACCGCCGGCACCGGACACCCCGGCCATCGAGTTTGGAACTGCTACCAAAGCCGAGGACTTCGACGATACCGATGCCGAGCGTTTCCGCCGGATGGAAATCGGCACCTGGCTGGACTTCATCGACAAGGACGGCAAGATGCAGGCAGGCAAGCTGTCCTGGGTGAGCCCGATCTCCTCGCGCTTGTTGTTCGTCAACCGCCGCGGCATCCGCTTCTGCGTGGCATCGCCGGAAGAGCTGGCGGTGATGGTGCGGCTGGAACGTTTGCGTCCGCATGTGGATGACGGCGCCTTCGATAGCGCCATGCAAGGCGTCATCGATCGCCTTGAGCCTCAGGGCGTCCCGAACTGATCTCGGTCAGGCAGGTGAATGCCTGCCATAGCGCATCGCCCTTCCGCATGACCTCGCCGGCAGCGCCGGCGGGGCGACTGGGCTGCGCCCGCAGATCGTCGATCGTGGCTCTCGACAGCGGTGCGGGTCGTTGTCGACCGGCTTGAGTTGCGCGCAGGGCCTGACTGATCGCACGCCGACAGCCAAGGGTCTGCCGCACAAGGCATCGGCTTTGCTACGATCCGGCGGTTGATCCGCTGCGCATCGAGGACTGGAATGGCCGTAGATGTCTGGGTATTGAAGGAAACCGCTGAAGGCGAACGGCGCGTTGCCGCCACGCCGGAAACGGTGAAGAAGCTTGTCTCAGCCGGCGCGCAGGTACATCTGCAGGCCGGCGCAGGTACGGCCGCGGGCTTTCCCGATCAGGCCTATGTGGATGCCGGTGCGCAGCTGGGTGACGCGCTGGAAAGCGCGGAGCTGGTGCTGTGCGTGCAGGCGCCGTCCTTGCCCACCATTGCCCGCCTGAAGACGGGTGCGGTGTTGGTTGGTGGTGTGCAGCCTGAGGCCGACGCGGCGCGTGCGGCTGCACTGCAGGCACGGCAGTTACAAACGTTTCCGTTGGAACGGTTGCCACGCACCACCCGAGCGCAGGCAATGGATGTGCTGAGTTCGCAGGCTGGCATGGCTGGCTACAAGGCGACCTTGATCGCCGCGCAGCTGGCGCCGCGTTTCTTCCCGATGCTGACCACCGCTGCCGGCACCATCCGCCCATCCAAGGTGTTGATCGTTGGTGCTGGTGTAGCTGGTCTGCAGGCGGTTGCCACGGCGAAGCGGCTGGGTGCAGCGGTTGAGGGCTTCGATGTGCGTCCGGAAACCCGTGAGCAGATTGAGTCGTTGGGCGGCAAGTTCCTGGACCTGGGCGTCAGCGCGGCAGGTGAAGGTGGTTACGCCCGGCAACTGACCGACGATGAGCGGGCCGAACAGCAGCGACGTCTGGCCGAGCATCTGAAGGGTGTGGATGTGGTGGTCTGCACGGCGGCTGTGCCGGGTCGCCCGGCGCCGAAGATTGTCACCGCTGCGATGGTGGCGGGGATGCGACCGGGTAGCGTGATCGTTGATCTGGCTGCTGAGACCGGCGGCAATTGCGAGGCAACGCAGCCGGGGCAAACCATCGAGGTCGGCGGCGTGACCGTTGCTGGTCCGCTCAACCTGGCCAGCATGGGCGCGGTGCACGCCAGCGAGATGTTCGCGCGCAACGTCTACAACTTCGTGGCTTTGTTCCTGAAAGACGGCAAGCTGTCGTTCGACTGGAACGATGAGCTGCTGGCCAAGACCGTATGGCCACAGCGTCCGGCCGGTGGCGAGATTCCGCCGGTGTGACCGCCGCTGGTATATGCCGCCGGCCCCGTAGTGCCGAGCCATGCTCGGCAGGGGCCTTTCCACGCAACGTATCAGCGCTGTAGGAGCGGCATCAGCCGCGAAGCTGGCTTCAATGAAATAACGGACAAGCCCGCATCCCGATGCCCCACCGGCTTCGCGGCTTACGCCGCTCCCACATGGTCGATCGATAAGGCCCCTGCCGAGTATGGCTCGGCACTACAGGTCCGGCGGTGCGCGGGCTTCAGCCCCGCTCACGGGAGAGGAGTTGGGGTGAGGGCAGCCTTTCGCCGGGAGAGCTTCTGCTGAGCATGGCTCGGCACTACACGCCAGGGTCAGCGCTGGGGGCGGGTTGCTGGTGGGTTGGCTTCCACCCATTGGCGGCGTTGCTCGCTGCTCATCTTGTTCCACTGCTCACGCAGCTGCTGGCGCTGGTCCTTGTCCATGCCGCGCATCTTGTCGAACAGTGCCTGCGCGTCGCGACGCTGGCCGGGCGACATGTTCTCGAAGCGGTGCATGCCGCGGCGGGCCTGTTCGCGCTGCTCTGGTGTCATCTGCTGCCAGCCACGGGCATGCTCGTAGCTGCGTTGGCGACGCTCGGGAGACGACGTGTTCCAGCGATCGCGAACCGGTGCGATCAAGGTCTCGCGCTGGGTCGGGGTCAACTGGTCCCACTCGGGCAACGATTGCGGATCGGCGGCCACGGCGCTGGCGCAGACCAGCAGCAGGGGCAGCAGGAAACAGGGCAACAAGGTCTTCATCATCGTCATTCCATCGCCAGATTGTCGGAGCCCAGCCACAGGTAGAGCTCGGGGCTTTCATCGAACAGCAAGGTGTCTTCGCCATCATCGGTCTCGCCAGCGATCACCGGTGCAGTGGGCGGAACAGTGCTGTTGAACTGCATCGCCACCGGCACGGCCAGCAGTACCGAGCAGGCGGTAGCCAGCCACCAGCGGTGGCGGCGCCATACGGAAGGCGCGCTCGCCGCGCTGGCCTGCTGGCGTGCATGCCGCAGCCGCGCCAAGGTGGACGGTGACAGCGAAGCGTCGGCCTGCTGCTGCAGCTGGCGGGCGTGGTGGTCGAAGTGTTGGTCGGGGTTGGGCAGGCGGTTCACCGCGTGGCCTCCAGTTGTTTCTGCAATGCGTCGCGCGCGCGCGACAGGTGGGTTTTTACCGAGCCTTCCGAACAGCCCATGGCTTTGGCGGTGGTGGCCACGTCCAGTTCCTGCAGCACGCGCAGGCTGAAGGCCTCGCGCTGGCGGGCTGGCAACTGCCGCAGGGCCTGCACCAGTTGCGCGTACTCGCGCTGCTGTTCATGCGTCTGTGCCGGGCCGGGTGCTTCGTCGGCCCAGTCGATGGTGCTGTCCTGGTCGTGGTCTTCCTGGGCGGCCCAGAACTTCAGGCGGAAGCTGCGGCGCCGCTGCAGGTCGATGATGCGCCTGCGCAGGATGCTCCAGAACAGCGGCGTCCATTCCTCCGCCGGCCGTTGCTGGTAGCCGAGCATGCGTTCCATGGCGTCCTGGACGGCGTCCAGGGCGTCGTCACGCTGGCGCAGGCCGGCCTCGGCAAAACGGAATGCACGCGGGCCGATGCCGGCCAGGAACGCGTCCATGGAGGCAGGTACAGCAGCAGGCGGCATCAGGGGGGGGCTGGTCACCAGCACAGGGTAGCGTCCCGGTCGTGGTCTCTGGGAGTAATAACGCGTGGGAACGGAATCGGTTGACAACGCAACGGTCGCGCCAGCTTCGGCCAGATGGTTATGATGCCGGACAGGCGCTTCCAGCCTCGGAGAGACCAAGCAATGAGCGACGGGTTCGTAGCGTTGTACATCTTCATGCTGGCAGCGATTGCCGGCCACGTGATCATCTCGCGGGTGCCGGTGATCCTGCACACACCGCTGATGTCCGGTTCCAACTTCATCCATGGCATCGTGCTGATCGGCGCGATGGTGGTGCTCGGTCATGCCGATACCACGCTGGAGAAAGTGATCGGCTTCATCGCCGTGGCGTTGGGGGCAGGCAATGCGGCCGGTGGCTATGTGGTGACCGAGCGCATGCTGGACATGTTCAAGAGCTCGAAGAAGCCGGAAGGGAAGGGCAAGTGAGTTCACCCGCCGGTAGTACCGACAGGTCCTCCATCAGCGCACGGCAGGTTTTCCAGTGGCTCAGCTACCTGCAGTACCCGGCCTTGCTGGTGGCGTTTGCCTATGCGGCGCGGCCGCTGTTCAACGGCATGGATGGCATGCTCGACGCCTATAACAGCGCACTGCTGTATGCGGGCGTGGGCGTAGGCATGTCCTCGCTGCAGGATCCGGCCAAGACCCAGAACAAAATGTCGAAGAAGGTGTGGGAAGACCCGCGCAAAGGCGGCGCGATGCTGTGGCTGATCAGCGCACAGGCCCTGTTGCCGATCGTACTGGGTTTGCTGGGCGCTGCGCTGGCGCCGACCACGGCGTTGTCGCAGTTGGCGCTGGGCTTGGTGGCATTCGGGCTGGGCATGATCGGTTTGCTGAAAACCGCCATTGAAATGCGCGAACACCATCGCCTCGACAAGCAGTCTCCTCGCCATACCGACACGGCTCTGGAGGCCGGTGCATGAGCATATCGATCCTGGTCAATACGAGTTATCTGGTCGCAGCCACACTGTTCCTGCTGGGCCTGCAGCGCATGGCCTCGCCCAAGACCGCACGCAGCGGCATCCAATGGGCCGGCGCCGGCATGTTGATCGCCACCGCGGCCACGTTCTTGTTGCCGGGACTGCACAACCTCGCCTTGATCGCGGTGGCCTTGGTGCTCGGCACCGGACTGGCCTGGGTATCGGCCAAGAAGGTGGCCATCACCGACATGCCGCAGATGGTGGCGTTGTACAACGGCATGGGCGGCGGTTCGGCGGCGGCGATTGGTGCAGTGGAGCTGCTGCGTTTCTCCGAGTTGGCCAACCGTGACACCAGTCATTGGAGCGCGCAGGCCATCGCCGACCTTTCGGCGCGGTTGCCTTCAAACACGGTGCTGGCGCTGGCGGTGATCGGTTCGGCGATCGGCGCGGTGTCGCTGTCCGGCTCGATCATTGCATGGGCCAAACTCGACGGTCGCTTGGACAAGCGCGTTACCTTCCCCGGGCAGCAGGTCTTCAATCTGTTGGTCGCGCTGGCGATGGTGGTGCTGGGCGTATGGGCAGCGGTGAGCCTGCAACCGGTGGCGATCATCAGTTTCTTCGCGGTGGCGCTGGCGCTGGGGGTGCTGATGACGTTGCCGATTGGCGGCGCCGACATGCCGGTGGTGATTTCGCTGTACAACGCGTTCACCGGTCTGGCGGTGGCGTTCGAAGGTTATGTGCTGGGCAACGAGGCCTTGATCATCGCCGGCATGATGGTTGGCGCGGCCGGCATCCTGTTGACGCGCTTGATGGCCAAGGCGATGAACCGGCCGATCAGCGGCGTGTTGTTCTCCAACTTCGGTGGCGGCGGCCAGGGCGCGGAAATCAGTGGCACGCAGAAGCCGATCGAGGCCGCCGATGTCGCGGCGATGATGGCCTTTGCCGAGCGCGTGGTGATCGTGCCCGGTTACGGCATGGCGGTAGCGCAGGCCCAGCACAAGATATGGGAGCTGGCGCAGCGCCTGATCGAACGCGGGGTCAAGGTGAAGTTCGCGATCCACCCGGTGGCCGGACGCATGCCCGGGCATATGAACGTGCTGTTGGCCGAAGCCGGCGTGCCCTACGACCTGATCGCCGACATGGACGACATCAACCCCGAGTTCGCCAACACCGATGTATCGCTGGTGATCGGTGCCAACGACGTGGTCAACCCGGTCGCCAAGACCGACCCGACCAGCCCGATCTATGGCATGCCCATCCTGGACGTGGTCAATTCGAAGAACACCATCGTCATCAAACGCGGCAAGGGCACTGGTTTTGCCGGTATCGAGAATGCGTTGTTCTACGCTGACAACACCCGCATGTTGTACGGCGATGGTGCCGAAGCGGCCAGCGCCCTGGTCAGCGAACTCAAGGCGCTGGACGGCGGGCATTGAGGCAATGCGGCGGCGGTCAGGAGGCCGCCGCCCACTCCAACATCAACGGTTGCACGGCGATGTTGCTGGGAGCCATGAGTCTGGGTGCGGCCAACACGCTGTCCTGTACCTGTTGGCCACGGCGTGCGGCGGTGGTAGTGCAGCCGAAGGCATGTTTGAACGCGCGGCAGAATGCGCTTTCACTTTCGAAACCCAGTGATTCGGCTATTTCGCAGACCGACAGGTTGGTGTTGCAGACCATATCCAGCGCACGCTTGTTGCGCAGGCGTGCGGCGTACTCGCTTGGCGTTTCGCCAAAGACATCGCGATAGATGCGGATCAGATGGGTTGGCGAGTAGTTGGCCACCGCTGCCAGGCTGACCAGGTCCAGACGCGTCTCGATGGTGCAGCGGATCAGGTGCTGCACACGCAATAGCCGCAGCAGGGTCTGATGGCGGCGCAGCACGGTGCGGCCGCTGCAGCGCTCCAGCTGCATGTGCATGGGGTGCTGGCGTTCGATCAGCGCGTCACGCAGCAGGCCCAGCTGGTAGGCGGCGTCGTTTGAGTCGGCGTTGTGCTTGAACCAGCGGGTGCGGCACATGTGTACCACCGCACGTGCGAGTTTGCTGTCGCAGCTCAGTTCCCGCGGGATCAGGCAGTTGATGATGGATGCCGTGCTCTTGGGTGGTTTCTGCCAGAGCCCTGCAGGTGCAGCTATGCATAGCCACCAGCCCTGCTCGCGACAGCCATGGCGGAGGCTGCCGTCTACCCAGAGCTGCAACTGACGCGACTCCAGGCGCCATGGTAGATCGCCATTGCTGAGCTCCACTGCGCCTTCCAGTACCAACGTGATGCTGATCCAGCCGGCAGGGATGCTCAGTCGCCCGCCTTTGCCGCGGCCGGTGATGGCGTGGATACAGTCTGGCCGGTGGGTGGATAGGTCCAGTGATTGCGAACCCTGAATCGAATGATGTCTGATGCCCACTGTGTCTTCCCCCGAAAGTGTCTGCGTGAACGGACGATGGGCGCGGGGTCGTGAAGCGTGACCAGCTGCGCTGTAACCGGCGTTGCTGCCGGCCGCCGCGTGAGCTTTTGTGAAGCTCTACTCAGTTCAGACGTGGGGGATGCCGACTACCTCACCTGTACATGCGGGAAACATGTCCAGCTGTGCACCAAAGCTGCTGAATTGGGGGCATGAAGGCGGTTTGGCGCAACCTGATGTCGATCACGGCAAGCGTCGTCGCCTGTCGAAGAGGCGCTGCATGGGGGGGCGGGTTGGGATGCGATCCGGCGCAGCGCGCGGTCGCGGCAGTACGTGGGTTCCCACGCCGAGGCATGCAGGGAAGTTCGTGCTGGATCAAACCGACACGATCGTCCGCGCGCTGCCGACCACGTTGGTGATTGCGCCTGCCGGTTTGAAACGTATGGGATATCAATCCAGCTGAAGCACGATTGGAACGATGCCGGGCCGGTTTGTGACGTCAGCCCGCGCGCAGGCTGAGCCTGGGCTGCTGCTGGCTGTCGATGTTCTTGCGGAAGGCAGCGTTGTGCCGACGTGCCTGGCTGGCGGTGCAGCAAAAGGTGTGCTTGAACGACCGGCAGAACGCGCTCTCGGTTTCAAAGCCCAATGAACCGGAGATGTCACATATTGAGAGATCGGTGTTGCACACCAGGTCCCAGGCACGCCGCAGGCGTATTCGGGTGGCGTACTCGAATGGCGTTTCGTCGAAGACCTCGCGGTAGACACGGATCAGATGCGGCGGCGAGTAGTTGGCAATTGCTGCCAGCCGATTGAGGTCGAGCCTTGCATCCATGTTGCAGCGGATAAGGTGTTGTACCCGCAGCAGCCGCAGCATTGTCTGGTGCCGCCGCAGCGCGGTACGTCCGCTGCAACGACTCAGTTGGTCCTGCAAGGACTGCTGCCGTTCCAGCAGCATGTCGCGCACTATCGCCATTCCGTCGATGACCGCGGTGGTATCGCGATCATTGTTGAAGCAACGTGGGCGTGCCATGTGCAATACAGCGCGGCCCAGTTCACGATCACAGCGTATTTCGCGGGGGATGAGGTGACAGGCGATGGTTGGTGCGCTTGGCAGGCTCTCCCAGAGTGCTGCCGGCGCGGCTATGCATATCCACCACGCGTAGCTGCGACTGGTGTGGCGGAGATCGCCCTCCAGCCACAGTTGGATGTGATGGGCGGAAAGCTGCCAGGGCGTATCGGCGTTGTTGATCTCCAATAGCCCGGTCAGGACCAGGGTAAGGCTGATCCAGCCGGTGGGGACCAACAAGCGGGTGCCGCGGCCATGGCAGACGACCGAGTGCACGCTGTCCTCGGGCTGCTTGGATAGGTCCAGAACCTGGGGACCGCGAAGGCTGTGGTGTTTGATCTTCACTTCGCTTCCGTTTTCCGAGTAGGTCGAAACACATGGAGGTTCGAAAAGCCAAACAGGCCAGCTGTAACCTTAGATTTGTGTGAAAAACATGGCACAGCGTTTGGCTTCTAGCAACGAGAACGGAAATTTCAGAATTGACCGTGTTGATCTCTTTAAAAAAAAACCCGGCATTTGCCGGGTAGGTTCGGAGCGGACCAGCTTGCCCGCTGATTTGGGGCTCAGTAAGGTCTGACTTGTACAGAGAGAGAAGAGAGTATTTCCAAGTCTCCGAACAGCTCCATGCTGCTGGGATGCGCGCCCGGACGACCTGCCGATGTATGCAGTTGGATTGTCAAAAATTAAGATTTCACGCCGCCTCAATTTGATTCAGATGTAACTATCGGGGGTTCGATGCAGGACGAGCTGGTACTGGGGCTGGAGCACCTTGAGCGGGGCGAGCATCGGCTGGCGGAGGCGAGGATGCGCCGGCTACTTGCCCACATGCCTGAACTGGCGCCGGCCATGGAAGTCCTGGCAATGGCTTTGGCATCGCAGGGGCAGCTCGCGGAAGCGCGGGAGCTGTTCGAGCGAGCCGCCAAACTGCAGCCTGGTTCGGTCGCTGCCTGGATGAACCTGGGCAACGTCCACCTCGAGGGTGGCGAGCACGCGGCTGCCGAAGCTGCCTTCACGCGTGCACATGCACTGGGCGCTGATGATGTGGCGTGGCTGCTGGGCTATGGTTTGTCCTTGCTGGGGCTGGCGCAGTTCGCCGCGGCCAACCGGGTGCTACAGGCAGCGTTGACCAGGGAGCCCGAGGCTGCCGACGTGCGCTTGGCCTATGCGCAGAGCCTTGCTGAAATGGAGCGGTTTGAAGAACTGGCGCAGTGCCTGCGCGCGGTGAATGCGGCCTCGCTCGATCCTGTGCAACGGCGCGCGTTCGCCTGGTTGCTGGCACAAGCAGGCGACGACCTCGCTGCGCAGGAGGTGTACCGGCAGATACTGCGGGAAACGCCAGATGCGATGGAATCGCGTGTGCAGTTCTCGCTGCTGCTGGAGCGGCTGAATCGTGTGGACGAAGCGGACAACGTACTGAAGGGCGTCGCCGCCACCAGCGCAACCGCTACCTCGGCCATGTATGCGCTCGCTGCCGCTCGCATTCTGCGCCGGCAACAGAAATGGGATGCCGCGATTGCCTTGCTCGCACCAGGCCTGCAGCGACAGCCTGAGCCGGCGATGCAGGCGCAGCTGGGGTTCGAGCTGGCCCGTAACCATGACCGGCTTGGGCAGGTAGACCTGACCATGCGGGCACTGTCTGCAGCGCACGCGGCGGCGGAAGCCGCGTTCCGTCAGCGGTCGTCCGGACAACAGCTTCCCGGCGTGCTGGACTGGCTGCAGCAGCGCTTGCAACGGGAAGCGCCGGCAACCTGGCAGCACGGGCGAGTTGATGCGCTTCCCGAAGATCCGGTATTCCTTGTCGGCTTCCCGCGTTCGGGAACGACCTTGTTGGAGCGTATGCTGGACGCGCATTCGCAGCTCGATGTATTGGATGAGCGCCCAGCGTTGGAGGTGGTGATCGAGCAGTTGCGTGCTGCCGATGGCTGGCCAAGCGATGATCTGGACGGTGGATTGGATGCGCTTGCGCCGTTCTCAGTGGATGCGCTGCGGCGCCGTTACTGGGCTGAAGTGCAACATCACCTGCAGCCGCAGGGGAGGTTGGTAGATAAGTATCCTTTGACCATGACGCGCTTGCCGTATGTTGCGCGGCTGTTTCCGAAGGCAGATTGGATTCTGTTGATCCGCCATCCCTGCGATTGCGTGCTGAGCTGCTACATGCAGGCGTTTGGCAGCAATGGCGGAGCGATGGCCTTCGCGAGCTTGGAATCAACGGCGCGGACCTACGTTGCGATAATGGAGTGGTGGCATGCGCAGCGCGCATTGATTCCGGCCCGCGTCCATACCTTGCGCTATGAAGACCTGGTTGGCGATGTCAGTGGCGAACTGGCGGGACTGATGGATTTCCTTTCCTTGCCGGTGGAGCCGCAACAGTTCTCCTTCGACAATCTTGCCGCCTCACGCAGCCGGCGCATAAACACGCCCAGCTATTCGCAGGTTGTGCAGCCGCTCAACGCAGGCGCGGTAGGCAGATGGCGTGCCTATCGCGCGCATTTCAGTGATGAGGTGCTTGCCGCGCTTGCGCCGTGGGTGCATCGCTATGGTTACGCGCTGGACTGAGCCTGCGGAAATCTCAGGTAGGTGGACAGGATGTACTTGTCCTGTTCGGGTGCTGGCCGCCCTTGGTGGGCATACAACCAGTACGGCGGGAACATCAGCAGCCTGCCGGCGCGCGGAACCACGCCGGTCTGCAAACCTGGGAACCAGGTTTCACCGCCGGTTTCGACGTCATTGAGGTACCACAGGAAAACCAGGTAGCGGTCGCAGACCTCGTTGATCGAATCAAAGTGGGTCTGGAATTTTTCCTCGCTGCCTGCACGGTAGCGCTTGAGGATCAGCGGGCTGAGCAGGGGGCTGTCAGGTATTGTGATCGGCAGGCCGACATCGGCGTTGTATTGGCGCAGCGCGTTGCTGACCAGCTGCCGGAAGTAGCTGAGGAAACCCGCGTCGGACAAGCGGCTCACGTCCAGCTCGGTCCAGGCACTGTCATCCAAGCCCGGGCGTACCCCACGACCGTTGCGTTGCTGGAAACGGGAAAGCGAGTTGAAGGACTCAATCAGCTTGCCGCACATTTCCGCGGGCAGGCTGTGCTCGTAGGTGCGGATGTAGTGCCGCAGGTCGCTGCCGTGAACATCCGCTGCGGCAGGAGCCGCAGCGGATGCCGATGTTGCTGATCCGGACTCAGAAACGGGCAGTCCAGCGCATCCAGTAGTAACGGCCGATTGCATCGTAGGTCCGCATATCCGTTGAGGCGTTGAAGCCAGAATAGATCAACGGCGGCTGGCGGTCAGTAAGATTGCGCACGCCGATCTGGATGGAGCTGTTCTTCAGGTCCTCGAAGCGGTAGCCGATCTGCAGGTCGGTCTGGGTGAAGGACGGCACTCGACGCTTGGCGACATAGCCAGGCTCGGTGACATCGGCCACGTCAGGTGCTTCATATACATGGTGCACGTAGCGGGTGGTCAGGCTGGCGCTGAGGTTGCCGAGCGACCAGCTGAGGTCATTGAGTGCGCGCCAGCGTGCCATGTTGCCGAAGCCCGACGAGGCGTTGTCGACGAAGGTACCTGCAAGGCCGGTGCTCTGCGGGATGCCGGGGAATGCGCCGACATTGCTGCTGGGGTCGCCGGACAGGAGCTGCACGTCGTACTGTGCCAGATAGGTCGTGTCCAGGTTCCAGCTGAACTTGCCCCATGCGCCTTCCGGGAATACATAGCGGAAACCAAGGTCCATGCCGGAGGTCTTCAGCGTGCCGAAGTTGCCGGTGACATTGGTCATCTGGGCTACGTCACCCGCGCTGTCGCGGACGAAGGTGTCGCAGAAGCGGCCGAAGTTGAAGCACTGGTTGAGCAGTACGTTCTCGGGCAGGTTGGTGATGAACTTGTCCAGTTTCACGCGCCAGTAGTCGGCGGTGACGCTGAAGCCTTCCAACCAGCTCGGGCTGTAGACGAAGCCATAGGTCAGCACATCGCCTTCTTCCGGCACCAGTGCGGAATTGGCAACCTGGAACGAGGTTACCTGGTTGTTGCTCTGGCGGAATGAGCCATCGGTGGGCACGCCTGCGCAGGCGGTCGGGTTGCCGCCGGTGTAGCCGTTGCAGGGGTCTGTATAGGTGCTGGCGCTGGGCACCGTGGGTGAGTAGAGGTCACCGATCGTCGGTGCGCGGAAGACATCGGCGTAAGTGGCGCGCACCAGCAGGTCAGCGAACGGTTTCCACTCCATGCCGATCTTGGAGTTGGTGGTGCCGCCGAAGTTGGAGTAGTCCGAGTAACGCGTGCCCAGCGAGATGTTCAGCTTCTCGGCGAAGGGCATGTCGGACAGCACCGGAATCAATGCTTCGGCGTAGATTTCATTGACGTCGAACTTGCCCGAGATGTCGCCGAAGGTACAGGCTTCCTGGGTGATCAGGCAGACCGTCTCTCCCGGCGGGATGATGGTCAGGAAGTCACTGCTGGAACTGGCGGACTCCTCACGGCGCTCCACGCCCACTGCCAGAGATACCGCACCGGCCGGCAACTCGAACAAATCGCCGGTGACGTTGGCGTTGAAGACCTTCAGGTCGTTCTCGTTGCTGCTGTGAATGGTCGGGTTGATCAGCTCAAGCGCGGCGAGCTGTGCCTGGCCCACTGCGGTGCTCGGGTCCGGTGCCGGTCCCATGAAGTTGACCGGCAGGCAGCCGGCGATGGCCGTTGCGGCATTGCCCGGCGTGCGTACGCAGATCGGGTTGCCAGTGGCCGGATCGATCATCGATGGGCCCAATGCGTCGGTCAGGCCGGGGCTGTACAGATAGCCGCGCACGGCGGAGGTCTGTGGTGTGCGGCCGTAACCGTACGAAGCATCCCATGACCAGCTGCTGTCGCCGAATGCACCACGTAGGCCCGCGGTGATCTGATAGGTCTCGGTTTCGAAACGGGTGGTGCGGGTCGGGATGAAGTCGCGCAGACGCAGGCGTGCATCGGTGATGTCCACGCCAAAGGGGTTGTACAGGCTGTCTTTGCTGATCGGCACATTGTCCACCGCCGCGCGGCCATCGAACGGCAGCGGTGCGATGAAGAACGAGGACTCGGTGCGCAGCCAGGAGCCGAGCAGGAAGGCCTCGATATTGTCAGTGAGCTGGTAGTTGCCACTCATGAACAACGAGGTGCGTTCCTGCGGGGTCAGGTTGAGGTTGCCGTCGGCCTGGAAGTTGTAAACGTCCGTGTTCGGATTGAAGCAACGGAAGTCAGACGGCGAAGAGCCCGGACGGCCGTCTATGCGTGTGAGGGTGACGTTTGCGCCACTGCCACAGTTGGGATCGGTCAGATTCACCCCTGTCGCCGAGGCGCGTGGCACCACGTAGCGACCAGTCAGGATACGGCTGGTACCGCCGATGCCTTTTTCGCCGGCATACAGCTGGTAGGGCTGGCTGGAATAACTGCGATCGGCTGCGCTGACCTGGTCTTCCTTGTCATAGCTGGCGCCCAGCATCAGACGACCTTTCTCACCATGCAGGCCAAAAGTGGCATCAAAGCGCTGCGTGTCAGCATCACCGCGCGAGGAAATGCCATAGAAAGCGCTGGCTTCCAGGCCTTCGAAGTCCTTGCGCAGGATGAAGTTGACCACGCCGCCGATGGCATCGGAGCCGTAGATGGCCGATGCGCCATCCTTCAGTACGTCCACACGCTCGATCAGCGCCATCGGGATGGAGTTCACGTCCACCGCGCCATTGGCGTTGGAGATGGTGCCGATCCAACGCTTGCCATCCACCAGCACCAGTGAGCGGTTCACGCCCAGGCCGCGCAGATCGACCGTGGCCGCACCCGCGCCGCCGCCGTTGTTGACCTGTGGATTGGTGGCAGCGCCTGCGATGGCGGGCGTGCGCTGCAGGAATTCACCGACGGTGGCAGCGCCTGAGCTCTCGATGTTCTGCCGGTCGATGGTGAAGACGGGGCTGGAGGTTTCCAGGTCTGCGCGCTTGATGCGCGAGCCGGTGACCTGAATGCGGTCCAGGTTGGTGGCTTCTTCTTTGGGTGCGGTGTCCTGTGCGAGGACGCTGCCCGTTGCTCCCAGAGCAAGAGCGGCAGTCGAAATTGGTAGCAGTGCGAGGCGAACTGCTTGGCTCAGTGGCTGAATACTCACGTATGACTCTCCGCAAAGTGGTGCGAGGGAGTCACGAAATTACGAATTTTTAACTGCAGCGATTGTGCGGATCAGGCCTGTGGCAATGTGCAAAAACTGACATTTTGTTTCAGTTGTCCATTCAGCCTCTCACCGAGGCTGGAACCAAGCGGAATTCAGCGGGCCACGCGCCACGCTACCAGCAGGGCAATACCCAGCCAGATCAGCTCGCCCAGGCCATTGGCCAGTGACAGCAGTGTCCAGGCGAAATGCGGGCCCATCCGCAGGGCTGATTCCCACGGGGTCAGGCCCATCGGGCTACCCACATAGGCCGCGGCGATCAGCCAGTTGGCGGCCGCGGCGATGAACAGGGTGGTGAGGACGGCGATGGCGATGCGTGCCGGGCCTGCGCGGAAGGTCCCCAGGCGCAGCATCCACGCCGCTTCCAGCGCGGCCAATATCGCCATCCAGCCGGCCTGGGTACCGGTGGCCAAGGCGGCCAGCATCCAGGCGAGAGTGAGGGTGAGGCTTCCGAGTAGCAACAAAACGGGCCAGAGCCAGTGGCGGGCACGGCTGGCCGAGGTGGAAACAGGCGACATGGGCATTCCCGAACAGATTCCGCAGCATAGCGTTTCAGCGGCGAGTGCGCCCAGTCGGATAAAATGGGGCCATTGCGGGTAGCCACCGCGTCCCCATATCCATCTACATGTATTCGCGTAGCAGTGAACCAGTCCATTTTGAGCGTGATTGCCCGGCCGTGATGGTGCCGCAGGGCGATAGCGTGACCTTGCCGGCCGGCAGCTATGGCTATATCACCCAGGCACTGGGTGGCAGCTATACGGTGTTTGTCGAAGGCAATCTCTTCCGTATCGCCGGCAAGGATGGCGACGCCATCGGCAAGGAGCCGCCGCCGGGGCTGGAACTGCCCGATGACGCAGGCGACGAGGAGGTCGAGAAGCTGGTGTGGCAACAGCTGCGCACCTGCTTCGATCCTGAAATTCCGTTCAACATCGTCGATCTTGGGCTTATCTACGAAGTGGATATCAAACACCTGGACGACGGCCAGCGCGAGGTCGACGTCAAGATGACCTTGACCGCACCAGGCTGTGGCATGGGCGAGATCCTGGTCGACGACGTGCGCAGCAAGCTGGAGATGATTCCGACGGTGGCCCAGGCCGACGTCGACCTGGTGTTCGACCCGCCGTGGGGACGCCACATGATGTCCGAGGCGGCGCGCCTGGAAACTGGCATGCTGTAAGGCCGCGCCGGCAGCTGCCGGTGACGGTTTGTGCTGCACCCCCGTTGCCGCAGTGGCGCCGGGGCTGTCCCATCCCGCAATCTGGAAGGAAATATCCGGTGTCCCAGTCTTCGTTGAGCTTCGATGTCACCCGTTCGGACCATCCGCGTAGCGCCGAGGAGCGCGCCAAAATCCTGGAAAAGCCGGGCTTTGGTCTGCACTTCACCGACCACATGGTGGCCGTACGCTGGGACAAGGACACCGGTTGGCACAACGCGGCGGTAACGCCGTACGGCCCGATTTCGCTGGACCCGGCTGCTGCCGTGCTGCATTACGGCCAGGAAATCTTTGAAGGCATCAAGGCCTACCGTCACGCGGACGGTTCGGTGTGGACCTTCCGTCCGCAAGCCAACGCCGCACGCCTGCAGCGTTCCGCGCGCCGCCTGGTGCTGCCGGAGCTGCCCGCTGACATCTTCGTCGAATCCCTCAAGCAGCTGGTCGCGTTGGACAAGGACTGGGTGTCCGATGCCGACGAAGCCAGCCTGTATTTCCGTCCGTTCATGATCGGCGACGAGGCTTTTCTCGGCGTGCGCGGTGCGCATAAGGCCACCTATTACGTGATCGCCAGCCCGGCTGGCCCGTACTTCGCCAAGGGCGTTGCACCGGTAGCGATCTGGTTGTCCACCGACTATGCGCGCGCTGCCAAGGGCGGCACCGGTGCGGCCAAGTGCGGTGGCAACTATGCCGCTTCGCTGCTGCCGCAGCAGCAGGCGCAGGCGCAGGGTTGCTCGCAGGTGCTGTTCCTCGATCCGGTCGAGGGCAAGTACCTGGAAGAACTGGGTGGCATGAATGTGTTCCTGGTCTATGGCAAGGAAAACAAGCTGGTTACCCCGGCGCTGTCGGGCAGCATCCTGGAAGGCATCACCCGCGAGTCGCTTCTGCAGCTGGCCCGCGACCGCGGTATGAAGGTGGAAGAGCGCCAGGTCACCATCGATGAGTGGAAGCAGGGCGTAAGCTCGGGCGAGATCACCGAGGTGTTTGCCTGTGGTACCGCTGCGGTGATCACCCCGATCGGACAGCTCAAGGGCGAAGATTTCTCGGTCGGCGACCTCAACGCACCGGCCGGCGAAGTGACCATGTCGCTGCGCAAGGAACTGACCGATATCCAGTACGGCCGTCAGCCGGACCGTCACGGTTGGCTGGTGCGCCTGGACGCCTGAGCGACCTGTTCGGCCAGGTAAAGAACCCGCTGCGACCTGTTCGCAGCGGGTTTTTCTTTGTCCGTACACCCACCCGCGCAGCCCAGCTGTATCAAGGAATAAGCAAATAATCTTTACGAATCACTCACTTGCGTAAACGTGACGGAGCAACAGTTTCTGTTGTAACGCTCTTGTCATTGGTTCAGTCGCCATTTACTGTCCGCCCACGGATCGGTAACAGGGGACTGGTTCGGGTAGTTCTACCCGGGCAGCAGCAACCTCTTCGAATCTGGCAGGGCCCCGGGTAGGACGCATGCCGCGCAAGCGGTTTCCTCTCACTGTGGAAGGGCTCATCAATGTCATCCAAATCGCGCCGTACGCTCGTTCGTGGGTTGGTGGTTGTTGGCACTGCTTCGTTGTCGTCCCTGCTTCTATGTGCGCCGGCCTGGGCCGGTGATGTGCATCTGGCCGGTCTGGATTCCGCGCCGACGCATCAGCGCTTCATCGTCAAATACCGTCAGGACAGCCGTCAGGCCGCAGGCGATGCCGCCCTGCAGAAAACCCTGGTCTCCGCCGCCCGCGCGCTGCCGACCCGCGCCGGCAAGAGCGTCGGCGTGCAGCATCTGCGGCGTCTGGCCGTAGGATCGGACGTGGTCCGCGCCGATACCAAGCTGGATCGCGCCGACGCCGAAACCCTGATGCGCAAACTGGCTGCCGATCCGAACGTCGAGTACGTCGAGGTCGATCGTCTCAACACCATCAGCCTGACCCCGAACGACACCCGCTACGGCGAGCAGTGGGGCTACTCCGGCACCTACGGCATCAAGGCCAACCAGGCCTGGGATGTCACCAATGGCGCCGGCTCGGTGGTTGCGGTGCTGGATACCGGCATCACCGCCCATAGCGATCTGGCAGCCAATCTGCTGCCGGGCTATGACTTCATCAATGACACCACGGTGTCCAACGATGGCAATGGCCGCGACAACGATCCCAGCGATCCGGGTGATTGGGTAAGCGCCAACCAATGTGGCGGTACCCATGCCGCGCAGAGTTCCAGCTGGCATGGCACGCACGTGGCCGGCACGATAGCTGCTGTCACCAACAACGCCAAGGGCGTTGCCGGCGTGGCTTATGGCGCCAAGATCGTGCCGGTGCGTGTGCTCGGCACCTGCGGTGGCTACGACTCGGATATTGCCGATGCCATCATCTGGGCCTCCGGTGGCACGGTGTCCGGCGTGCCGGCCAACGCCAATCCGGCCGAGGTGATCAATCTCAGCCTGGGTGGTTCCGGTGCCTGCGGCAGCACCACGCAGGCGGCGATCAATGGCGCGGTCAGCCGTGGCACCACCTTGGTGATTGCGGCAGGCAACGACAATACGAATGTCTCCAATGCCTCGCCGGCCAACTGCAACAACGTGATCGCAGTGGCATCGACGACCAGCACCGGCGCACGGTCGAGCTTCTCCAATTACGGTGCGCTGATCGACATCGCCGCGCCGGGTTCCAACATCCTGTCCACGCTCAACAGCGGTACCACCACGCCGGGCGCGGAGAGCTATGCGTCCTACAACGGTACTTCGATGGCGACCCCGCACGTGGCCGGCGTTGTCGCATTGCTGCAGGCGGTTTCAACCACGCCTAAGACGCCTGCGCAGGTTGAAGCCTTGATCAAGGCCAACGTCACTCCGTTCCCGTCCACGCCGTCGCAGAGCATTGGCCCCGGCATCCTCAATGCCAAGGCAGTGGTGGATGCAGCCAACGGCGGTGGCAATCCGAATCCGGGTGGCACGGTGCTGAACAACGGCGTGCCCATCACCGGGCTGTCCGGTGCGGCCAGCAGCACCCAGTTCTTCACCGTGGTGGTGCCCGCAGGTGCGAGCAATCTGGTGATCGCCAGCTCGGGCGGCAGTGGTGATGCCGACATGTATGTGCGTGCCGGCAGCCAGCCGACCACGGCCACCTACGATTGCCGCCCGTACAAGACCGGCAATGCGGAGAGCTGCACGTTCGCAGCACCGGTAGCGGGTACGTATCACGTGATGCTGTCCGCGTACTCGGCATTCTCGGGTGTAAGCCTGCAGGCCAGCTGGAGCACCGGTGGCGGCAGCGGCGGCGTGCAGACGTACAGCAACGCAACTGCCGTCACCATCGTCGACAACGCTACCGTGGAAAGTGCCATCGCCGTCTCCGGACGTAGCGGCAATGCGCCCGCATCCACACCGGTGACAGTGGACATCAGCCACACCTGGAAGGGCGATCTGAAGGTGGACCTGGTGGCGCCGGATGGCAGCGTGTATGTGCTGAGCAACTATGCCGGTGGCAGCGCGGATGACATCAAGCAGACCTTCAACGTGAACCTGTCCAGCGAAGCGCTCAATGGCAGCTGGAAGCTGCGTGTCAACGACAAGGCCAGTGGTGATACCGGCCGTATCAATAGCTGGTCGATCAGGTTCTGAGTTGATCAGGGTGCAGGCGCATCCGATGGCTTGTTGAAGGCACCATGGTGTAGTCGTGATGTAACCAGGCCCCGGCGTTCTCGCCGGGGTTTTTTTTGGCTGTTGATGGCTTTTGACGCGCGATGCTGGCCGGCATGTTTGCCGTGAGTGGACTGTTCGAACCTGATTTTTGCAGTGGGTGTTGGAGGCTTGGATTGGCGTTGGCGAAGAAGCTGAGGCGCAATGCGGCGTGCTCTTTCCTTACCGATGCAGTGGCAGTTCAAGACTGCGGCCGGGACAGCGCTTTCAGTAGTACTCCGATGGGGGCGCTCTGGCTGGATGTCTACTGTAGGCACACGGATCGGCAGCAGGTGGATCCGGGTGGTTCTGCCCCGGTGGCGCCTACTCCGCACTGGAATGCCTGGCAGATCGGACGCCGCACCGGCGGCAGTTCTTCTCCATGCAGAAGGATTCAATGATGTCGTCCATATCGCGCCATAGGCTTTGCCATGGGTTGCTGGTTGTTGGAGCCGCTTCGCTGTCTTCGTTGCTGTGCATGCCCGCGCTGGCCGGTGAAGTGCGGCTTGCGGGTCTGCAGGCCGAGCCAGTGCATCAACGCTTCATCGTCAAATTCCGCGAAGGAAGCGGCGCCGCAGAGGCTGGAGTCGTACTTGGAAAGGCGCTGGCTGCTGCGTCACATGGATTGCCGGCGCGCGCCGGCAAGGCGAGCGCTCTGCAGCACCTGCGCCGGTTGGCGGTAGGTGCGGATCTGTTGCACGTGGACACGCCACTGGATCGCATCGAGGCCGCAGCGCTGATGCACCGTTTGGCGGCAGATCGCGATGTCGAGTACGTCGAGATTGATCGGCGGCATACCATTGATGCCGTACCTGATGATCCACGTTTCAGCGAGCAATGGGGCCTGTCCGGCACCTATGGCATCAAGGCTGCACAGGCATGGGACAACGCGACCGGGGAAGGTGTGGTGGTGGCAGTGCTGGATACAGGCATCGCCCGCCACAGCGACTTGAGCGCGAACGTCCTGCCGGGTTATGACTTCATCAGCGACACTGCCATGGCCAATGACGGGGATGGCCGTGATGGCGACGCCAGTGATCCGGGCGACTGGGTGACAGCCAATCAATGTGGCGGCAGTCATGGCCCACAGAACTCCAGTTGGCATGGTACGCACGTGGCAGGAACCATCGCGGCGGTGACCAACAACGGCAAAGGTATTGCAGGCGTTGCGCCAGGAGCGAGGATTCTGCCGGTGCGCGTCCTTGGCCGGTGCGGTGGTTACACCTCGGATATCGCCGACGCCATTGTCTGGGCAGCGGGTGGAGACGTGGCCGGCGTGCCGCAGAATGCCAACCCTGCCGAAGTCATCAACCTCAGCCTTGGTGGCAATGGTGCCTGCGGCAGCACGATGCAGGACGCGATCAATCGTGCGGTAGGGAAGGGCGCCACGCTGGTGATCGCGGCGGGCAACAGCAACGTCAATGTGGCCAATGCCTCGCCGGCAAATTGCGACAACGTCATTGCCGTCGGTGCCAGCGACAGTGCCGGCAAACGTTCGATCTGGAGCAGCAGTCAGCAGTCGAACTACGGTCCGCTGGTGGATGTGGCAGCACCGGGTAGCAACATACTCTCCACGTTGAACACTGGCAGCAAGCAGCCTTCGGGCGAGAGCTACGCTTTCCATGGTGGAACCTCGATGGCAACGCCGCATGTAGCTGGCGTGGTGGCGCTGGTGCAGCAGGTGTCCAATCCGGTGCGGACGCCCGCGCAGATCGAGGCCTTGATCAAGGCAACGGCAATCCCATTTTCGGTGACGCCGGATCGGGATATAGGTATGGGTATCGTCAACGCGCAGGCAGCTGTGGCAATGGCGATGGGCGGCACATTGCCACCGGACCCGGAGCCCGAGCCGGTTGTTGAACTCTTCAACGGGGTGCCGTTGACCGATCTGGCTGCCAGCAAGGGCAGCAATCGCTATTACCAGGTGCAGCTGCCGGCAGCTGCATCGAACCTGTTGATCAGCATTGCCGGCGGCAGCGGTGATGCGGATCTGTATGTGCGTGCGGCAAGTCGCCCAACCGCCTCCCGTTATGATTGCCGCCCATTCCGCGGCGGAAATGGTGAAAGCTGCAGTATTCCTGCTCCGGTTGCGGGCATTTACCACGTCATGTTGACCAGCTACACGGCTTACTCAGGCGTGCGCCTGAAAGCGAGCTGGGGGCTGGTTCCTGCGCAGACCTATCGCAGCAACGAAGGCTTGGACATCTTCGACAATGGCACGGTTGAGAGCGCGATCAACGTAGCCGGGCGCACCGCCAATGCGCCGGCGGCGGCCCCGGTGACGGTGGATATCAGCCATAGCTGGCGTGGTGATCTGAAGGTGGAGCTGCTAGCGCCAGGTGGCCGTGCCTATCTGCTGAGCAACTACGAAGGGGGCAGTGCCGATGACATCAAGCAGACCTTCGAGGTTGATCTGTCCAACGAGGCTTTGAACGGCATCTGGACGCTTCGGGTCAACGACAAGGCCACTGGCGATACCGGGCGATTGAATGGCTGGTCGATCACGTTCTAGGCGGCCTGCAACCTCGTTTGAGCAGGCAGGGCGGCTGGCTCAGTCTTCGCAGATATCGGCGCAACTGGCCTGCAGGACCTGCATTGCATCGACAGGTGCGATGTCCAGGAGCAGGCCACGCTGGCCTGCGTTGATGTACAGCGTCTCGTGCTGCGCCGCGCTGGCGGCGAACACAACCTTGGCTGGCCGCTGCTGTGCGAAGGGACTGATGCCACCCACCTTGTAGCCGCTGCGTTTCTCGGCTTCGGGGATCTCCATCATCTGCGCGTGCTTGCCGCCGCAGTGGGCGGCAAGCTTCTTCAGGGACAGCCGCTGATCGGAGGGAATCACCACGATCATCGGCTGCTTGTCCACCCACGCCATCAGCGTCTTGAACATACGCGGCGGGGCAATGCCCAGCGCCTGCGCTGCCGCCAGCCCCTTGCTGTCGACATCGGCCGAGTAGTCATAGGCGTGCACGCCATGGGCGATGCCTGCCTTGTCCAATGCGGCGGTGGCGCGGGTGGTTTTAGCCACTTACAGCGATTCGAAGCGGTTGGCATCGACGTTCTTGCGGACCTTCTCCGGATTCCAGATGCGGCCGTTCATGGCGATGTAGACGCCTTCCGGCAGTGACTGCACCGCACCGATCGCACAGCCGATGTTGAACTCTGCATCGGAACCACGGAAACGTGCCGGGCTGAGCGCGCCGGTCATCACGATGGTCTTGCCGGGGATGGTGGCCAGCACCTTGCCGGTGGCGACCATCGAGTCGGTGCCGTGGGTGACCAGCACGTGGCGGGTTGGCTGCGCGGCGATGGTGGCGCGGATCAGCTCGCGGTCGTCGTCGCTGATGTGCAGCGAGTCCTTGCGCAGGATCGGAATCACGTTGAAACGGAAGGTCACACCCAGCTCGCGCAGGATCATGCCGATCTGCGGATCACCGATCTGGTAATCGGACTTGTCGTCGAAGTAGATCTTGTCGATCGTGCCACCGGTGGTGACGATCAGGAGTTCTTCCATCATTGCGGTAAATCCTTGCGGTGACTGCCAGCGGCACAGGCCGCGATGCTGCAAATGATAATGCCGCAGGCCGCGCCGGGCCATGTCACGGCGGCACCGTCAGACCAATACGCGGCCGGGTTGAGGGCCGGGCCGGGAGGGGGGGGGGGGGGGGGCGCCGCCCCCGGGGGGGGTGGTGGGGGGGGGGGGGGGGGGGCGCGCACGGG
>NZ_JBRREF010000013.1:0-82119 GCF_056760135.1 Stenotrophomonas sp. STEN023
CCCGGGTCGCCGCCGCCCCGGCCGGCCCCCCCCCCCCCGCGTGCGCCCCCCCCCGGCGGGGGGGGGGCCCCCCCCTGACCCCCCCGGGCCTCTCTGGCCGGGGCTCTACGCAAGTGACGCCTCTGCTGCATCAACTTGCGGAGAGCCCCCCCTCCCCAACCCTCCCCTTGCCTGCGGCAAAGGGAGGGAGCACAGCCCAGGACACCTCCCATCGTCGGTTCCGCCTCCCGGCGCTAGAATGCAGCCCATGAACACGCTGACTTTCCGCCCCGCTACCGCCGCCGACATCCCGGCCCTGATCGACCTGGTCACCTCCGCCTACCGTGGCGACGCCTCCCGTGTTGGCTGGACCACCGAAGCCGACCTGCTTGATGGCCAGCGCATTGACGCAGCTGGCATCCAGGGCGATCTGGACCGCCCGCGCAGCGTGATCCTGCTCGCCGAGCAGGACGGCCAGCTGCAGGCCTGCTGCCATGTCGCCGATGAAAACGGCCACGGCTACTTCGGCATGTTCTCGGTCAGCCCCAACGCCCAGGGCGGCGGTATCGGCAAGCAGTTGATGCAGCGCGCCGAACAGCACGCCGCCGAGCAGTGGCAGCTGCCGACCATGCAGATGACGGTGATCGACTGCCGCGATGAACTGATCGCCTTCTATGAACGCCGTGGCTACGTGCGTACCGGCATCAAGAAGCCGTTCCCGTATGGCGATGAGCGCTTCGGCATCCCCAAGCGTGACGACCTGCAGTTCGAGATCCTTGAAAAGCCGCTGGGTGTTGCCGCATGAGCGAGACCTGGACCTTCATCTGTGCCAGCGAGGAACTGCTGCCGGGCGAAATGAAGACCGGCTTCGACGAAGTGACCGGTTCACCGATCGTCGTGTTCAATCTGGACGGTGAGCTGTATGCGCTGGAAGACCAGTGCACGCATGAGGAGTTCGAGCTGTCCTCTGGCACCTTGGACCCGGACGAGGGCAGCATCGAGTGCATCCTGCACGGTGCCCGCTTCGACATCCGCGATGGCCGCGCCCTGTGCGCCCCGGCCTATACGGCCGTGCCCAAGTTCCCGGTCAAACGCGAACACGGCGGCATCTGGTCGCGCGACGATCGCGACTGAGCTGGTCAACCAACGGGGGCAAGAGAGACGCGTGCGCGTCCTTTCCCAGAAGCCGGGACAAACCGCGGTATCTGGCCCCCCGCTCCAGAGCAGCCCCCAGCCTGAATAGGCGTTGTCCAACCTGGCGGATGCCGGGCCGCTGCCGTGAACCGCCAATTCATCCTTCGCGGCCGCCCCGTACCCGGAAGATAGCTGAGGTATACCCAGTACTTCAGAATTGAAAACGCAAACAATTCTCAATAAGATGCGCATCTGTCGCGATAACGCGAAATTAACGGTCTGCGCTTTTCCCCATGTCCTCCCCGTCCACCAAGGCTCAAACGCTGACTGTCGCCACCGTGCGGCGGCGCCTGCCTTGGCTGATGCTGGTGTTCGGCATGTTGCTGGTCTGGGCCGTGGCATTCCAGGCCAAGGCGGTGGTCACCGCCCCGCTGGCAATGGAAGCGTTCGACCAGATTCTGGTTTCGCCTGAACCAGGCCATCCGCAGCCGCCGCTGGAGATGGCCGCCATCAGCGAATCCGGCGGCGAGTCCTCACGCCTGACCCGGCCACGGCCGGCAGCGATGCTGTCCAGCCCGGTTCCGCTCGCTCTGTTCACCCCCAGCCGCGTCTTCGTGACTGCCGCCAGCGACACGCTGCTGCAGCACGCGGTTGAACGTGCCCAACGCTATCCGTTGGCGCCCTACCTGCTGCTCAATCCCGGCCACGCCCCGCCGCGCGCCTGAGCCATCGTTTCACCCTGCCGTCGCGCCAGCGCTGCGCCGGTCCTGTCTCCTTTCTGCGTTTCCCTTTGCATTGGCTGGATCTGCCAGTGCGTCCTCTTTGTTTGCCTACGAGTCCAACCATGACCCCTGTGCGTACCCCGCTCACTTCTGCCCTGCTGCTCGCCATTGCACCGCTTGCCGCCCACGCCGCCCCGGACACCGCTGCCGACGCAGCCACTGACCAGCGCAAAGCCACCGAACTGGACGCGGTTGACGTACACGCCGAACGGGCGCGCCTGCAGTCCTCCAAGTTCACCGCGCCGCTGCTGGATACGCCCAAGTCGGTCTCGGTGATTTCGCAGCAGGTGATCGAGCAGACCGCCGCCACCACCTTGCTGGATGCGCTGCGTACCGTACCGGGCATCACCTTTGGTGCCGGCGAAGGCGGCAACCCGACCGGCGACCGTCCGTTCATCCGTGGCTTCGACTCGGCGTCGGACATCTACGTGGACGGCCTGCGTGACGTCGGCAGCCAGACCCGCGAAGTGTTTGCGATCGAGCAGATCGAAGTGCTCAAGGGACCGAGCTCGGCCTATAGCGGCCGCGGTTCGGCTGGCGGCAGCGTCAGCCTGGTCAGCAAGACCCCGAAACTGCGCGATTTCGTGCAGGGCTCGGTGGGCCTGGGTACCGACAGCTACCAGCGCGCCACCGTGGACGCCAATGCGGTGATCGGTGACGGCATTGCCGCCCGCGTGAACCTGATGAAGCACGACAGCGACATCGCCGGCCGCGACGAAGTCAACGTCAGCCGCTGGGGTATTGCACCGTCCATCGCGTGGGGCCTGAACGGCCCGACCCAGTTCACCCTGGGCCACTACCACATGGAAACCGACGACCTGCCCGATGCCGGCGGTTTCCCATACAACAACCCGTTCACCACCGGCGTAAACGTCCCCAAGAACGGCGATGGCAGCCCGATCGTGCCGGACCGCAACAACTTCTACGGTCTGGTGGATCGCGATTTCCAGGAAACCAAGGCCGACATCACCACGGCCAACCTGTCGCATGAGTTCGGCGCGTTCACCCTGCGCAACGTGGCCCGCTTCGGCCGTACCACCAATGATTACCTGTGGACCCAGCCGGACGACAGCAAGGGCAATCCGAACCTGTTCGGCACCTTGTGGCGCCGTACCAACAGCCGCGCGGCACGCACTGAAAGCTTCATCAACCAGACCAGCCTGACCGGCGAGTTCAGCACTGGCTCGATCAAGCACAACATCAACGGCGGCATCGAGTATTCCGAAGAGAAGACCCGTCGCGGCAGCTACCTGATCGGCGATGTTGTCCGTCCCAACGGCCAGACCACCGGCGGCACCAACAACCCGATCACCGGCAACCAGGTCTGCGCCACCACCGGCGCCGCCACCGGTTACAACTGCACCGACTTCGCCAATCCGAACCCGCACGATCCGTGGTCGGCAACGCACACCGTCACCCGCAGCAACCCTGCAGTCGACGTGCGCCAGACCAACCGCACGCGTTCTGCCTATCTGTTCGACACCATGGAGTTCACCCCGCAATGGCTGTTGAACGTGGGCGTACGCTTTGACGACTACGATGCACGCCTGATCACCCCGACTCCGGCCGCCATCGCCGCTGGCACCAGCGACCTGCGCAATGCCCAGTCGTTCTGGAATGGCCAGGCCGGCCTGGTGTTCAAGCCGGCTGAAAACGGCAGCATCTACCTGTCGTGGGGCACCTCGTCCACGCCGGTTGGCATGGACGCCGGCGATGGCGCCGACGGTATCAGCGCAACCATCAAGAACCTGGAACCGCAGCGCAGCCGCAACATCGAGCTGGGCACCAAGTGGGACCTGCTGGACCAGCGCCTGTCGCTGACCGGCTCCATCTTCCAGACCGAGATGAACAACGCCCGCGTCACCAGCGATGCCGGCACCACCGAAAACGCGGGCCGCAAGAAGGTCAAGGGTGCCGAAATCGGCATCAGCGGCACCATCGTCGAAGGCTTGCAGGTATTCGGTGGTTACACCTACCTGGATGCCGTGGTTGAGGACAACGGCTTCACCCTGGTCAACGGTGCCTACGTACCGTCGCCGTTCAACGGCAACGTGTTCCCGAATACCGCCAAGCACAGCGCCAGCATCTGGACCACCTGGTCGCCGAGCTTCGTGCGCGGCCTGACCGTTGGTGCCGGCGCCAACTACGTCGACAAGGTCTACGGCAACGTCAACAACACCAAGTGGATTCCTTCGTACACCCGTTGGGACGCGATGGCCAGCTACGCCTTCAATGACACCTACAGCCTGCAGTTGAACGTGCAGAACCTGACCGACAAGGTGTACTTCACCAAGGCGTATGCTTCGCACTACGCGGCGATCGCACCGGGCCGCGCCGCAACGCTGACCTTCAACTTCAAGTTCTGATATAGACAACTGATCGTCAGTTCTGGATCCACCCGCCCCCGGCAGCTGCCGGGGGCGTCTCCACAAGGGAACACCATGCTGTTGCACATCCCCGACGTACTCACGCGCGAACAGGTGGCACTGGCCCGCCAGCGCCTGCAGGAGGCGGGCTGGGCAGACGGCAAGGCCACGGCCGGTTATCAATCGGCACAGGCCAAGCAGAACCTGCAATTACCCGAATCGGACCCTGCCGCACGTGCGCTGGGTTCGATGATTCTCGATGCGCTGGGACGCAACGACACTTTTTTTGCGGCAGCCTTGCCGAGGCGGGTCTACCCGCCGCTGTTCAATTGCTATCAGCAGGGCCAGACTTTCGGCTTCCACGTCGACAACGCCATCCGCTACGACCACATAACCCGCCCCAATGATCCGCAGCCGGTACGTACCGATCTGTCGGCAACGCTGTTCCTGGCTGATCCGGACGAGTACGAGGGTGGCGAGCTGGTCATCGAAGACACCTATGGCAACCAACGGGTGAAGCTGCCCGCAGGACACATGGTGCTGTATCCCGGCACCAGCCTGCACCAGGTCACGCCAGTAACACGCGGCGCACGCGTGGCATCGTTCTTCTGGATTCAGAGCATGATCCGCGATGACGGCCATCGGCGCCTGCTGTGGGAGTTGGACAACTCGGTACGGCAGCTCACCCATGATCACCCGCAACACCCCTCGCTGGTCAGCCTGACCGGCGTGTACCACAACCTGCTGCGGCAATGGGCCGAGGCGTGAGCGACCACGACCTCGACATCCACGCATTGCTGCAGCAACTGGCCGACGACCCCGACGCTGCATTGCAGGCGCTGCAGCAGCGCGCGCAGGCCGGCGATGCCGTTGCCCAGTTCCTGTTGGGCCAGGCCTGCATGGAAGGCCGCGGCCGGCCCATCGACGTCAGCACCGGCAAGGCATGGTTCGAACGCGCCGCCAATGGCGGCTTGCCGTTGGCCATGAACATGCTCGGGCGCTGCCATGAGTTGGGCCAAGGCACCGCGGTGAATCACGAACTGGCGGCGGTCTGGTATCGCAAAGCTGCCGACAGCGGCCTGGACTGGGGCATGTACAACCTGGCCAACCTGCAGGCGACCGGCCGCGGTGTAGCCAAGGATGAAACCGGTGCATATGCGCTGTACCTGCGTGCAGCCTACGCTGGCCACGCAAAATCAATGAATCTGGTCGGGCGCTGCCTGGAAGAAGGCCGCGGTGTCACGGCCAACCCGACGGCCGCCCCGGCGTGGTACCTGCGCTCTGCAGAGGCGGGAGATTTTCGTGGACAAGCCAGCCACGCTTCCCTGCTGCTCGCCGCCGGCCAGGTTGATGAAGCAGCCTTGTGGCTGGGCAAGGCCTTGGCACATGGCAGCCCTTCGTTCCTGCAGCAGATCCGGCCACAGCTTGCCAGTTCACCACATGCGGTGATCCGCGCACTGCTGGAAGCAGACGATTGATATTCGTCATATTGATAGCAATTCTCATTTGCAAAAGTTAACGAATCGTATCTACAATGCCGCACCGCGAACGCCGGCCCCTGTCGCCGCGTCCGCAATCCGGGGATACGAATGCAGCAACCACAGCGCCAGCACGCACAGAACAACGCCGTTTCCGGCGCTGTCAGCCTGCGTCCGCTGGCTTTGTGCATGCTGTTGCTGTTGTCGCTGCTGGCCGCCTTGTGCCAGAGCGGCACCCAGTTTTCCCGGCTCGGCCTGGCCCAGAACGGCCACGCGTCGGAGCCAGCGGAAGAACGTCAAGGCGGCGAACGCCACCTGGAAGAAGAAAGCCCGGCCAAGCTGCGCCGGGTAGCACAGCTGCGCGCACCACGCGCCGCCCTGCCACTGCCAAGCGTCCAGCAGCTGCTGTCCGCAGCGGACGATCTCATTCCCATCCGCATGCCCATCCCGGCCTCGGCGCCGGTCATTGCCCATGCGCTGGCCAGTCCGCGCCAACAACGTGGGCAGGCGCCACCGCTGAGCTGACGCTCCGCGCGTAGTCGTTTCCGCTTTACCCCTCTCTTCTTCCCAGCTCGTCCCTGCACGCGTGCGCGCCTGCGGTGCTGACGGCTGCAACGCGTATTTCCTTGACCGAGGTATTCCCATGGCCCTGCGCCAGCGTCACCGTGTGTCCGTTTCCCGCCACCTGCTCAGCCTCGCCGTGCTCGGCGCCATCAGCGCCAGCGCCCATGCCAACGGCAGCGGCGCGCCGACCACGCTGGACAAGGTCGTCGTCACCGCCAGTGGCTTCGAGCAGAAGATTACCGACGCGCCGGCCAGCATCAGCGTGGTCAGCCGCGAGGAACTGGCACTGCGTCCCTACACCAGCCTGGTCGACGCACTGCGCGATGTTGAAGGCATCGACGTCGGCATGGAAACCACCGACAAGAACGGTCGCGCCACCATCTCGATGCGCGGCATGCCATCCGAATACACGCTGGTGCTGATCGACGGTCGCCGCCAGAGCAACGTCGGCAACCTGTACCCGAACAACTTCGGCGGTGGCCAGTTTGCCTATATGCCGCCGTTGGATGCCATCGAACGCATCGAAGTGGTGCGCGGTCCGATGTCGACCTTGTACGGTGCCGACGCCATGGGCGGGGTGATCAACATCATCACCCGTCGCAACCAGAGCGAATGGCACGGTTCGGTGACCCAGGGCTTCACCGTGCAGCAGGAAGATGCGTTCGGCGATGCGCGCACCACCGACGTCTACCTGAGCGGCCCGCTGATCAAGGACCGCCTCGGCATGAGCGTGCGCGGCAGCTGGTATGACATCGACGAATCAAGCCCGGAATGGGACTCCCTGCCGCTGCCCGATGGCAGTCAGTGGGAACGCGCACTTGGTTTTGGCGGCGGCGGCAAAGCCGTGGCCAACACCAACTGGAACAGCGGCATCCGCCTGAACTTCAAGGCCAGTGACAACCACGACCTGTGGCTGGACTACGACGTCTCGCGCCAGAAGTACGACAACAGCAAGGGCCAGACCGGCACCCTGGACAGCGCCGAAAGCCTGTGGCGCAGTGGCGTGGCCACCATTCCCAACGGCAGCGGTGGCACCACCACCCGCCGCGTCGTGCAGCCGCGCGTGGGCTACACCGCTTACCAGCGCTATGAGCTGGACCAGCTGTCGCTGACCCATCAGGGCCGCTACGACTTCGGCACCTGGCAGACCAGCCTGTCGCGCACCCAGAGCAACAACCTGGGGCGCTCCTTGCCGCTGACCCTGGACGAGCGCGCCGACCTGCAGACCCTGTGGAACGACGTCTGCCGCCGCCGCGGCCAGGCCGCCAACTGCAACATGACCAGCGGTAACCTGTCGGTGCTCAATGACGCCGAACGTGCACGCCTGCAGGCCTTCCTGCCACGCCCGCTGCGCACCATGGAACTGGACGCGATGGTGCTGGACACCATGCTCGACCTGAGCTTTGGCGCACACAAGGTCACCGTTGGCGGCCAGTACAACAACACCGACATGACCGACGGCGTGTTCGGCATGGACGGTAATGGCTACCGCGACAACGTCAAGCAGAAGCATCGCACCTGGTCGGTGTTCGCCGAGGACAACTGGGCGTTCACCGATGCGCTTACCGCCACGCTCGGCCTGCGCTATGACCACCACAACATCTTCGGCAGCCATGTCAGCCCGCGTGCCTACCTGGTGTGGAATGCCAGCGATGCCTGGACCGTCAAGGGCGGCGTCAGCACTGGCTATAAGACCCCGCGTCCGGACCAGCTGTTCCCGGGTGTCACCGGCTTTGGTGGCCAGGGCGTGACCCCGCTTGTCGGCTCACCTCACCTGAAGCCCGAAACCAGCACCAACTATGAAATCGCCACCTATTACGACGGCGGCCGCTGGGGCTTCAACGCCACTGCCTTCCTCAACCGCTTCGACGACAAGATCGCCAGCGGCGGCAGCTTCGCCAACTGCGAAGTGGCACCTGCCAACAGCGGCCGATGCGTGGACGTGGGCCCGGGCTGGGCGGCACTTGGGTACAGCGTTTTCAGCCAGAGCGTGAACCTGGACAAAGCCGAGACCCGCGGCGTTGAACTGGCCAGCCACGTCGACCTGCTGGACAACCTGCAGCTACGCGGCAACTACACCTACACCAAAAGCGAGCAGACCAGCGGCGCCACCAAGGGCCAGCCGATCGCCGGCAACCCGGCCAAGCACATGGCCAATGCCAGCCTGAACTGGCAGCTCAACGACGCCATCAGCCTCAGCCTGATCGGCGAAGGCCGCTACGACCGTTACCGCGACACGCTGCTCTCCAACCTGGGCGGCGTCACCAGCTCAACCGTGCGCTACTACGAGGACTACACCACCTTCCACCTGGGTGGCAGCTGGAAGCTCAACGATTGGCTGACCGTCAATGCACGCGTCAACAACCTGTTCGACAAGGACTTCGTCTCGCAGTCCTGCGTGCTCACCTCGCCCAGCGAGTACAGCTGCGTTGACGACTACGCGGTGAAGGAACAGCGCCGCAGCTACTGGCTCTCGTTGAACGCGAAGTTCTGATTGGTGTAGCTGGGCACGGGCAGCGCTGAGCGTTTGCCCACCCCCGCCTGTCAACGCCGCAGCCCCACAAACGTTTCCAGCACAAGCAGAGCAACTACCTCCCTTGTGCAACGCACAGGGGAGGGCTGGGGAGGGGTAGCTTTTGACTTGGCTTCTTGCATTCCGCGAAGAACCAAAGCAACAGCCAGATCAAAAGCTACCCCTCCCAAACCCTCCCCTTGCCTGCGGCAGGGGGAGGGGGCAATGCACCGCACAAATTGCGAATCATTCTCATTAGTGCTCTAATCGTCGTCCTTTCATAATCCCGATTCCCGTGTCCGCAGACCGCAGCACCGCCACCACCGTGCAACAACAGGCCAGCCGTGGTTTCTGGTTGCGCACCTTGCATCAGTGGCACTGGATCAGCTCGGCAGTCTGCCTGATCGGCATGCTGTTGTTCTCCCTGACCGGCATCACCTTGAACCACGCGTCCAAGATCGAAGCCAAGCCGCAGGTGCAGAACCAGCAACTGGAACTCCCTGCCCCGGTGCTCAAGGCCCTGGGTGATCGCGAAGACGGCAATGCACCGCTGCCGGCACGCGTGGCCGACTGGTTGTCCAATCGTCTGGAAGTGTCCATCGGCAGCCGCGAGGCCGAGTGGTCGCCGGAAGAAATCTATCTGTCCATGCCCGGCCCTGGCAGTGATGCCTGGCTGAGCATCGACCGCGAAACCGGCGCGGTGGAGTTCGAGAAGACTCGCCGCGGTTGGGTTTCCTACTTCAATGACCTGCACAAGGGCCGCAACGCGGGCCCGGGCTGGGGCTGGTTCCTCGACGTGTTCGCGGTGGCCTGCCTGGTGTTCTGCATCACCGGCCTGTTCCTGTTGCACCTGCATGCGCGGCAGCGGCGCATGACCTGGCCGCTGGTCGGCCTGGGCCTGCTGATCCCGCTGCTGATCGCCCTGCTCCTCATCCATTGACCGTCATTCTTCCCGGAGTCGCACCATGCGCGTCACCCTGACCATCGCCCTGAGCGGTTTGATTGCCACCGCTCCCGCCGCCTACGCCGCCAGCCTCGACGTCAACGTCGAAGTGCCCAAGCTCAACGTGGCCGAATATCACCGCCCGTATGTCGCGGTGTGGATCGAAGGTGCCGACCAGCAGGTCGCCGCCAACCTGTCGGTCTGGTACCAGCTCCGCGACACCGCCGAAGGCCACGGCACCAAGTGGCTGCCGGACCTGCGCCAGTGGTGGCGCAAGTCCGGCCGTACCCTGCAGGTGCCGGTCGATGGCGTCACCGGCCCGACCCGCCCGGTCGGCAAGCACCAGCTCAGTTTCAGCGACCGCCAGCCGCAGCTGCGCGCCCTGCCCGCCGGCCAGTACTCGCTGGTAGTGGAAGCCGCACGTGAAGTCGGCGGCCGCGAACTGGTCAAGATTCCCTTCACCTGGCCGGCCCGTGCCGCGCAGAACGGCAGTGCCCAAGGCACCTCCGAACTCGGCGCCGTCACCCTTGCCGTCAAGCCCTGATCCCCATTACCAACGGAGCCAACCGATGAAGCGTTCCCTCCTGCTTGCTGCCACCATTGCCGCCGTGCTGCCCTTCTCCGCCGCCGCCCACAAGGCCTGGCTGCAGCCGTCGCAGACCGTGATTGCCGGTACCAACCCGTGGATCACCGTGGACGCGGCCGTGTCCAACGACCTGTTCTACTTCAACCACGTACCGCTGCGCCTGGACAACCTGGTGATCACCGCACCGGACGGCAGCAGCGTGCAGCCGCAGAACGCGGCCACCGGCAAGTACCGCAGCGTGTTCGACGTCGAACTGACCCAGCAGGGCACCTACCGCCTGGCTACCGTCAATGCCGGCCTGTCGGCCAACTGGCAGGAAGACGGCAAGCCCAAGCGCTGGCGCGGTACCGCCGCCACCTTCGCAACTGAAGTGCCGAAGGACGCCAAGGACCTGAAGGTCTCCGAGACCGCCGGCCGCATTGAAACCTTCGTCACCAACGGCAAGCCGAACAACACTGCGCTGGCGCCGACCGGCAAGGGCATGGAACTGGTTGCCCTGGGCCACCCGAACGACCTGTTCGCTGGTGAGCAGGCCAAGTTCAAGCTGCTGGTTGATGGCAAGCCGCACGCTGGTCTGGAAGTCGAGATCACCCGTGGTGGCACCCGTTACCGCAACGCCCAGGAAGAGATCAAGGTCACCACCGACGCCAACGGCGAGTTCTCGGTGACCTGGCCGCAGGCTGGCATGTACTGGCTGGAAACCGGCACCGAGGACAACAAGACCTCGATCCCGCAGGCCGCCGTCCGCCGCCTGAGCTACGTAGGCACGCTGGAAGTGCTGCCGCAGTAATGCTCTAAAAGCCCCTCTCCCGCATGCGGGAGAGGGGTTGGGGTGAGGGCAAGGCCGGAGTCGGACTCTTGAAGTTCGCAGTTGGCCGAGAGAAGCAAAAGCTCCCCTCATCCGCCCCTTCGGGGCACCTTCTCCCGCCTGCGGGAGAAGGGACCAACTGCACCCAGACAGTTTCCGATACCGATGTCCTCCAACTCCGACATCGCCGCCCTTGGCGGCCACACCATGGGCACCAGCTGGAGCGTCAAGCTGGTCGTTGCGCGCAGCCGTGACCTGCATCCGCTGCATGCCGGCATCCAGGCCGAGCTCGACCGCGTGGTCGCGCAGATGAGCACCTGGGAAGCCGACTCGGACATCAGCCGCTACAACCGCGCCGGCGCAGACAGCTGGCACGCGCTGCCCGATGATTTCTGGAACGTGCTCAGCAGCGCGCGCGACATCGCCGAACGCAGCGCCGGCGCCTTCGATCCCAGCATCGGTCCGCTGGTCGCGCTGTGGGGCTTTGGCGCCGATGCGGGCGCGCAGGTCGTACCTGATTCCGCGCATCTGGCCGAGGTTGCCGCTCGCTGCGGCTGGAACAAACTGCAGCTGGAACCGCAGACACAAAGCGCGCTGCAACCCGGCGGCCTGCAACTGGACCTATCGGCCATCGCCAAAGGCTACGGCGTGGATCTGGTCAGCCGCTGGCTGCGCCGTATCGGCATCAGCGCCGCGCTGGTCGAAGTCGGTGGCGAACTGCACGGCTACGGTTTGAAGCCCGACGGCCAACCCTGGCGTGTGCTGGTCGAATCCGCACCGGAAGAAGACGCCGGCGCCGAGTATCCGCCGCGCGTGCTGGCGCTCGATGATCTGGCGGTAGCCACTTCCGGCGACCGCTGGCACCAGTTCGAACGCGACGGCGTGTCCTATAGCCACACGCTGGATCCACGCAGCCATGCACCGGTCAGCCGTGCCGCTGCAGCGGTCACGGTGATCGCGCGCGACGCCATGCACGCCGATGCCTGGGCCACCGCACTCACCGTGATGGGCGCCGATGAAGGCCTGGCCTTCGCCAACCAACATGATCTGGCTGCACGTTTCATCACCCGCGCCGATACTGGGCTCGTGGAAACCATGACCCCCGCCTTCCAGCGTTACCTGGACCCCAGCACGCAATGAACCCCAACCGCTCCACGCGCGCACTGCTCGGCAATCTCGCCGTTGGCCTGGGCCTGCTGCTGATCGCGCTGTTGCTGCTGAGTCTGCATCTGGGCGAACGCTGGTGGCCGGCCGCGCCGCTTGCGCCGCAATGGTGGATGGCACTGGCAGCTTTGGCGATCTACGCGGCGGCCTGTTTCGCATTGTGGTGGTGTACCCGCCAGCGCGATGACGACACGAGCGACAGCAAGGAGCCGCCAATCCTGGTGGTGTGGGCAAGCCAGACCGGCTTTGCCCAGCAACTGGCACAACGCACCGCCGCGCATCTACGCGGCGCCGGCCACAAGACCCGACTGCGTGCCATCGACCAGGTTGATGCAGGCCTGCTCGCCAGTAGCCGCCAGGCCTTGTTCATCGCCGCCACCACCGGTGAAGGCGATCCACCGGACCACGCACTCGCCTTCCTCAGCCGGGTGATGCCGCAACCACTGAAACTGCCGCAGCTGCAGTACGCCGTGCTGGCCTTGGGCGACAAAACCTACGAGCAATACTGCGCGTTCGGCCATCAGCTCGATGAGTGGCTGCGCACGCATGGCGCACAGCCGCTGTTCGATACAGTGGAAGTGGACAACGCCGATGTCGACGCGCTGCGCCATTGGCAGCAGCTGCTGGGCCAGCTGGGTGGCGAAGCCGCCAACGCAACCGACTGGAGTGCACCGGCCTACCAGTCGTGGCTGCTGCGCCAGCGCGACGTGCTTAATCCCGACAGCGTTGGCGGCCAGGTATTCCACCTGCAGCTGCAGCCCGCGGACGGAAAGCTGCCGACCTGGCAGGCTGGCGATATCGCCGAGATCGGCCCACGTCAATCTACTGCCGCGGTGACGCAGTGGCTGCAGGCGAACGGCTTCGATGCTGCAGCCATGCTTGCCGATGGCCGTTCACTGCGCGATGCCCTCGCCCAATCCCATCTGCCCGACAGCGTCGACAACCACGACGCCAATGCACTTGCCGCCAACCTCAAGCCACTGCCGCACCGCGAGTACTCGATTGCCTCGATGCCAGGCGAAGGCAGCCTGCAACTGATGTTGCGCCGGCAACTGCGTCCGGACGGCACACCGGGCCTGGCCAGCGGTTGGTTGTGTGACTACACACAGATCGGCGACAGCATTGATCTGCGCCTGCGCAGCAACAGCAACTTCCATCCACCAGGCAATGCCGCACCGTTGATCCTGATCGGCAATGGCACCGGCATTGCCGGCCTGCGCGCACATCTGCGTGCACGCATCGATGCCGGCGCGCGACGCAACTGGCTGCTGTTTGGCGAACGCAATGCCGCCCACGATTTCCATTTTGGTACCGAGCTGCAGCAATGGCAGCGCGAGGGCGGAATCGAGCGACTGGACACCGTTTTCAGCCGCGATGATGGTCAGTTCCACTACGTGCAGGACGCGCTGGCGGCGCATGGCGAGCTGCTACGGCAATGGCTGGATGACGGCGCCACCATCCTGGTCTGCGGCAGCCTGCAAGGCATGGCCCCGGCGGTGGACAAGGTCATCGTCGACGCGATTGGCGAAGATGCGCATCAAGCATTACGCATAGCCGGCCGCTACCGCCGCGACGTGTACTAGCTCTGCCCCCTCCCTTTTGCGCAGCAAAGGGGAGGGTTGGGGAGGGGTTGCCGTTGCCTTGCGCTGTTGGTTCTTTGGCTTCGCGGCTCACGCCGCTCCTACAACAGCCGGGGCTACCTTTATCGCCAGCAGCTCACCGCCGCCGCTGAGCGTGTAACGCTGCCGCTCGCCCGCCCCCAACCAGGCGGTATCGCCCGCCGACATTGCCGGCAGCACGCCACCCTCGAACTCGGCCTGCCCGGCCAATAGATGGATCGCCCACGCGGCCTGCGGCTCGGTGAAGAACAGCATGTTGCCAACCAAGGGGCGATGCAGCAGCTCGGCTTGCAGCGCCTCACGCCGCCACATCAGGTTGAAATCCTGGGTCACGCCATCGACCAGTTCACCCACCAGCTCCGCCTCGCCAGCGAAGCGCAGGCGCTGATACGGCGGCAGCAGGGTTTCGCAACGGCCATCGGCGAAGCGCAGGCGCAGGCCTTCGCCCTGCAGTAATACAAGCTCACGTTCGACACCCGGGAAGGCGGAGAACGCCGCGTCCTGTTCGATCTCGGCGATGGATAGCCGCAGCTGCCAATCACCCTGCTCGGGCAGCCGCAGGATTTCGCGCGTCCAACCCAGACCATTGCGCCAGCGCTCGCGCTGGTAGAGGGCGGAGGGGATGACGCGGGAAGGAGAGTTCAGTGTATGCATCGGGCAATGATGCCATCAGCGCGCAGCGACTGCTTTTTTGTGGGAGCGGCGTGAGCCGCGAAGCCACGGATCCAACAGCCCAAGGCAACGGCAACCCCTCCCCAGCCCTCCCCTTGCCTTCGGCAAAGGGAGGGGGTTCAAAGCACCCCCTCCCCAACCCTCCCCTTTGCTATGCAAAAGGGAGGGGGCAGAAGCCTTGCTTACTTCGGCATCGCCAGGTTCTCAGCCGTCAACGGCTTGCCCGCCCGCGGGGTGGTCACGATCACCGCATCAGCCGGCAAGGCCGTGCCCTTGTCCAGGCGCGCCTGCACCCGGTCCAACGCCTCATAGACGTACGGCAACAGCGGCAGGTAACGCGAGCCGTAATCCGGCAGGCCGAGGAAACCATCGAAGTGCTGCACGTTCTGCACCTTCCAATAGCTCACCTCGCGCCCGGCAGCCTTGGCCGCTGCCGCATATGGCGCGCTGCTGAAAGCCGGCGGAATCAGACCATCATCGGCACCGTGCACCACCATCACCGGCAGGCCCTTGCGCGGCACGCCGGCATGCGTGGCCTGGATGCCCGCCTGCACGCGCTTGGCGTCTTCGCCCTGCCCGTCCCACAGAGCGCGCAGACATCTCAGCCCGGCATAGGTCAGGTCCGGCAGGGCGACTTTGCTGTCGAGCAGGCCGACGCCTGCGCCCGGTGGGATGCCGCTGCCATCGGAGATCCATGCGGCCCGCTCGATCGACGTCGCCGCGCGTGGCGAGAAGTCAGCATTCTGTGCGGCGAAGTTGAAACCGCAGGGATGCTCGCCCACGCCAAAACGGCCATAAGCCGATGCATAGGTCGCAGCAATCGCACGCCACAGATCAAAGCCGGTGGACAAGGCGCCCGCACGCAGCGATGCATCGGTCCAACCCTTGCTCAGCATCAGGTCGTACGCCGCCTTGGCCTGCGCAGCCGGGGTAGCGCCGCTGATAACGCCTTCGGTCGCCAGCGTCGCGCAGCGCACTGCGGCACCGGCCTGCAGGGCAGCGGTCATCGGCGGCTGCGGCAGGTTGCTCATGTGCAGCTGCGCACACGGCATCAACAATGCCGCTTCGGTGGTGTAGTCGTACAACGCGCGTGCGCCCGGGCCGCTGGAATAGATGCTCGGCTCGCCCGCCACCACGGCGTCCAGCCAATCGCCCTCCAACTCGGCCGCACGCAGCACCGCACCGCCACCGTTGGAGATACCGACGGCAACGATGCGGGTGTTCTCAAACGTGAAAGGCGCAGCCTGCGGATAGGCTTCTGCCAATGCCAGCAGCGCGAACTCGGCGGCCTGCTTTACGTGCCGGCCCCAATCAGCCTCCGGATTGTCCTTGGAATGTGCGTGCTTGAACGCAACGCCCGAAGCATTGATCGGCGCATCCGGCACGAAGGCGAGATCACTCACCTCACCCAAGGCACCAACCGTGCCATTCGCACGCACGCCAACCTGCGCGTTCAGATCGTAATAATCGCTGCCCGCGCCCTTGTCGGTATAGACCACGGCACAGCCCTTGGGCAGGCCCCAGGCAGCGGCGACCGACACGGCGCCATAGATGCCGCGCGAGCCCGACGCCGGTGCGACCAGCACGCAGCGCTTGCCGGTATCGAAGTTGTCCGGCACCTGTGCCAGCACGCGATGCGGTTGCTTGGCGCCAGGCAGGCGGGCGAACGCCGAATACTCGCGGCCGGGCACGCTCTGCAGGCTGCCGAACAGTTCGCCGTAGCCACCGCCGGGAGCGAGGTCGGCAATACCGCGCCAGCTTCCCCACATCGCCCGCCGGCGCAGCTCATCGACGGTTGGCGCACTGGCGTCGGCAAATGCCGGCGGCGCCATGCTGCGCAGCCCGGCCAGGCCGAGCCCGGCGGTAAGCAGGTCGTCACTGCCGCGGTGTTCGCTGCGGAGTTCGTTGCTGAACATGGAAGGCTCCACGGACTTGGATGCTGGGCCGCTGGCACAGGAAGCCAGGCTCAGTCCGACGAATAGGCCGCAGGCGGCGCGCAGTAGGGTTTGGCTCATGGACGCACCCTAGCAGAGCCGCAGCAGCCCTCTCATCGTACTTAAGTACCACACGCTTTTAGCGCCACGGCTGCTAGGTTTCCACCATCCCCCAAAGCAACAAATCGGAGTTCCCCATGGACCGCTTCCTGCAAGGCCGCACCGCATTGGTGACCGGCAGTACCTCCGGCATCGGCCTGGCCATCGCCCAGGCCCTGGCCAGCGCCGGTGCGCGCGTGGCCATCAATGGCCTCGGCAGCGCCGAGCAGATCGAGGCGGCGCTGAAGAGCGTCACCGATGCAGGCAGCGAATCGCAGCATTTCGATGCCGACCTGCGCAAGCCCGACCAGATCGCGCACATGCTCGAAGCCGTGCAGGCCTGGGGCAACATCGACATCCTGGTGAACTGCGCCGGCATCCAGCACGCCGCGCCCTTGGCCGAGCAGCCGCCGCAGAAGTGGGACGACATCATCGCCATCAACCTCAGCGCGGCCTTCCACACCATGCAGCAGGCGCTGCCGGGCATGGCCGAGCGTGGCTATGGCCGGGTGGTCAACATCGCCTCGGTACACGGTCTGGTCGCCTCCAAGAACAAGGCTCCTTACGTAGCCAGCAAGTTCGGCATCGTTGGCCTGAGCAAGGTCGCCGCACTGGAATACGCCGCGGCAGGCAGCCGTGACAGCGGTGGCGTCACCGTCAACTGCGTCTGCCCGGGCTGGGTGGAAACCCCGCTGATCGAGCCGCAGATCCAGGCACACCGCAATGGCGGCAGCCGCGACGACGGCGTGCGCGCCCTGCTGGAAGAAAAGCAGCCCAGCCTGCGCATGTCACTACCAGAAGACATCGGCGCGATGGTGGTGTGGCTGTGCCGCCGCGAGGCGCACAACCTGACCGGCGCGGCGATGCCGATGGACGGCGGCTGGACCGCGCAGTAAGTCTGGAAATGCAGGAGGAAGCGGGCAATGGCTGAAATCCACGGCATACTGCCACGGGTGCACGCTGCCGAGCAGCCGGCACCCGCTTCCTTCCATCCTGTTAGCACTGCCATGCCCAGCCTGTTGATTGCCGACGACCATCCCCTGTTCCGCGCCGCCCTGCGGCAGGCCGCCAGCGAGGCCGTCAGTGAACTGCAGGTCCGCGAGGCCGAAACGCTGGAAGGGGTGCTCGCCGCCCTGGATGCCGCACCGGATACCGACCTGATCCTGCTCGACCTGCACATGCCGGGCAATCATGGCCTGGCCGGTCTGGCCGCGATCCGTGCCCAGCACCCTGGCGTGGCGGTGATCGTGGTTTCAGCCAATGATGATCCGCGCGTGGTGCGACGTGCGCTCGATCACGGCGCTGCGGGTTACCTGCCCAAGAGTTCGGGCTTGAACGAGTTGCGCGAGGCAATTCGCAGCGTGATGGCCTGCGAGCAATGGCTGCCAGCCTCGTTGCGCGCTTCGGTCTCGCGTGCACAGTCTTCCAGCCACGACAGCGAGTTGGCGGCGCGCCTGGCGAGCCTGTCACCGCAGCAGTTCCGCGTACTGGCGCTGGTCGCCGAAGGCCTGCTCAACAAGCAGATCGCCGACCGTCTGGATGTACAGGAACGCACGGTCAAGGCGCATCTTTCCGCCATCTTCGAGCGGCTGGGGGTGCGCAACCGCACCCAGGCCAGCGTGGTGCTGCGTGAGCTGGAATTGAGCGACCCGGCGCGACAGGCGCTGTAGTCAAGGCTTTTGATTCTTGTGGGAGCGGTGTCAACCGCGAAGCTATCGAACTGGCAAGCCGCGGCCAGATCAACCCCACGCATTCCTGATTACATTTTTTTCGATGTCGGAACCAACGTCAGCTTCGCGGCTGACGCCGCTCCTACATGCTGCTTCTGTTGGTCAACTTGTGCATCAACATGCCTGCCACCATCGCCGGCACAAACCACAATGCCTCAGATGAAAGTACCCCCAAGCCAACCAAGGCCGGCCCCGGGCAATAGCCTGCCAAGCCCCAGCCGATACCGAACAAAGCCGCACCGATCAGCAATGGCCGATCAATGCTGCGCAGATCCGATATCTGGAAGCGCTCGGCAAACACCGGTGCCGGCCGCCGCAGCACAAAGCGAAACAGCAGCATCGTCGTCCCAACCGCACCGCCGAGCACAAACAACAGCGCCGGATTGAAGTCACCAAACACATCCAGAAAGCCCAGGATGCGCTGCGGATCGGTCATGCCGGACACCGCCAGCCCAAGCCCGAACAGTGCGCCAGAAACCAGTGCAGCCAAGCTGATGCGTGGCGTACTCATACCAGGTGCCTGACGACGTAAGTGGTCGCTATCGCGGTAGCCATGAAGGTCAGCACCGCGGCGAACGAGCGCATCGACAAGCGCCCCAAACCACAGACCCCATGACCACTGGTACAACCATTGCCCATGCGCGTGCCAAAGCCGACCAGCAGGCCGGCGATCACCAGCAGCACCGGCGGAAATCCCTGTCGCGGCGCATAAGCGCCCGGTACCAGCCACAGGTACGCCGCGCCGGCACCAATCAAACCGACAAGGAACGCCACGCGCCAAGCCAGCTCACCGCTGCGTGGCATCAACACGCCGCCGAGTATGCCGCTTATGCCGGCGATACGCCCGGTCAACCACAGCAGCAAGGTGGCGGCGACGCCGATCAATACGCCGCCGGCCAAGGCCAGCATCCAGCTGTTCATTGCGTCTTTCCGATCTGATCCAAGGGCAGCCGCAGATAGCGCACGCCATTGGCATCGGGCTCCGGCAGACGGCCACCACGTATGTTGACCTGCAAGGCGGGCAGGATCAGCTTCGGCACCGGCAACGTCGCATCACGCTGCTGGCGCATCTGCACGAAGGCTGCCTCATCCGTGCCGCCCTTCAGATGCACGTTGTTCTGTCGTTGTTCGTCGATCGTGGTCTGTGCCTGCGCCTCGCGCCGGTTGCCCGGATAGTCGTGGCACAGGCAGATGCGCGTATCGGCGGGCAGCGACAGAATCCGCTGGATCGATGCGTACAGGCGATGCGCATCGCCACCGGGGAAATCACAGCGCGCGGTGCCGGTATCGCTCGCAAACATGGTGTCACCGACGAACGCAGCGTCGCCAATCACGTAGGTAAGGCTGTCATCGGTGTGCCCCGGCGTTGCGATCACCCGCGCACTCAAGGCACCTACGTTGAAGGTATCGCCATCATCGAACAATCGGTCGAACTGGCTACCGTCGGCAATGAACTCATCAGCCAGCCCAAACACTGCCTTGAAGTGCTGCTGCACCTGCACGATGCCGCGACCGATCGCCACCGGCGCCTGCAGTTCATCGGCCAGATAACCCGCAGCACTGAGATGATCGGCGTGCGCATGGGTTTCCAGTATCCACGCCACCGTCAGCAGCTTGGCGCGCACGAACTCCAGCAGTGCATCGGCCGATACCGTGCTGATGCGCGCGCCCGCTGGTTCGTAATCCAGCACCGGATCGATGATCACGGCCATGCCGCCGATCTGGTCATAGGCCACGTAACTGAAGGTGCCGGTTTCCTTGTCGTAGAACGGTTCGACCAAGGTGGATGAAGGCTGCGGCTGGCTCATGGGGGTGCCTCGCTTTTAATTTAGCTTTTTCTAAATTAGGCTAGTACCCTCCAAAGCACAAGCCCGAACCTCAACGCTCATGATGCGCGCTTCAGACATGGATATGGAGCAGATGCAGGCGCACGCCGAGCAGGCCGCGCAACTGCTGAAGTCGCTGGCCCATCCTGCCCGCCTGCGTGTGCTGTGCCGCCTGGTGGAAGGCGAAGCCTCGGTAGGTGAATTGCAGGCGCAGGTTGGCCTGTCGATGTCTGCGCTGTCCCAGCACCTGGCGGTGATGCGCGAAGCGGCGCTGGTCACTACCCGCCGCGAAGCGCAGACCATTTACTACGCGTTGACGGACAGCCCGGCACTGGGCGTGATGCAGGCATTGCATGCGGCGTATTGCGCTGGCGCGGGGATTGCAGAGCCCGGATTGGCGACCGGCGAGCGCGCAAGTCGTTAAGACCTGTAGCCCGGGTGCGCTGCGCTTACCCGGGCTACAACCGCAACCGGCCACGCTTGTTCTATTCCCGATTCCCCATTCCCGGTCGCAACGCATCCGCCGCCAACAACCGATCCAGGATCGACTTCAGCGCCAACGGTCGCACCGGTTTGTGCAGCAGCGTCAGCCCCTGCTCCAACACTTCGCGCCGCGTTGCCAGACTGTCGTCGGCGCTGAGGATCAAGGTCGGTCGTGCACCAAACCGTTCGCCCAGCCGCAGTTGCAGCGCGGTGCCGGTATCGCCGTCATCCAGGTTGTAGTCGAACAGCCACAAGCTCGCTGCTGCAGCCTGCAATGCCGCTACCGCCTGCGCTTCGCCGGATGCCTCGGCAACGGTGTAGCCCCACCCACGCAGCAAGCCCGCCAATCCTTGTAGCGCTGCGGGATCGTTGTCGACCACCAGCACCGGTACACCACCCGAAGTCGCTGCGTTGCGTGGACCAGGCGTGCTCGCCACCTGCGGTGACGCGGCACGCTGCAACGACACCGAAAACACTGTGCCCTGTCCCTTCTCACTACGCAGGCGCAGAGGCGCATGCAGCAGGCCGGCAATGCGATCAGCAATCGCCAGACCAAGACCAAGTCCTTGCCCGCTGCTGTCCTCGCCGCGCCGGAACTCCTCGAATATGCGCTGCTGCTCTTGCTTGGCAATACCCGGACCAGTGTCATGCACTTCAACGCGCACACGGCCGTCTTCGCGACGTACGCCGAGCAGGATGCCGCCTTGGCCGGTGTAACGCACCGCATTGGCCAGGAAGTTCTGCAGCACACGCCGCAGCAGCTGCGGATCGCTATGCACCCATGCGCGGGTAGGCACGTAGTGGAAGGCCAGCCCACGCTCGGTAGCCAACGCGCGGAACTCGGAGACCAAGGGATCAAGCACTTCCGCCAGCGGCAGATCACGCGGCTGCGGCACCAGTCCTCCGGCTTCCAAGCGCGACATGTCGAACAAGCCGGTCAACAGATCCGTGGTGGAATCCAGGGCGCCACGGATCTGCACCACCGCCTGTTGCTGCTGGCTGGATTCAACCTGCTGTGCCAGCGTGTCGGTGAACAGATGCGCGGCATGCAACGGCTGCAACAGGTCATGCCCGACCGCGGCAAGGAAGCGGCTCTTCGCATCATTGGCGCGCTCGGCCTCACGCTTGGCCGACTCCAGCAAGGCGGTACGCTCACCAACGCGCTGTTCCAGCGTCTCATTGCTGCGCTTGAGCTCACGCTCGCTGCGACGGAACTCGGTGACATCGGTGAAGGTCGCGACGAAGCCACCGCCGGGCATTGGGTTGCCACGGATCTCGACGATGCTGCCATCCGGGAAAACGCGCTCGGTCAGATGCGGCGTGCCCGCGCGCATGAACGCCAGCCGCCGGTCCACCGCACGCTCATCACCACCGCGCACCGGCATTGCCTGCAGCGCCCAGCGGGTCAGGTCCATGATCGGCCGCCCCACCTGCAGCAACTCCTCGGGGAAGCCGAACATGCGCGCATAGGGGCGGTTCCAGGCCACCAGCCGCTGCTCGCGATCGATCACGCTGATGCCCTGGCTCATGTTCTGCAAGGCAGCCTGCAGCACCTGCTGGCTGAAACGCAGGTCCTGCGAGGCCTCGCTGACGATGGCCGCCACCGTCGCCAGTTCGTTGCCCTCGCGACGTGCGGCATCCAGCAGCAAGCGCGCAGACGCCGCGCCAAGTACTGCGGACAACTCGCGTTCAACGCTGGCTTCGATCGCAGGCGGTACAGCGCCATTGCGCGGTGCATCCGCCAAGAGCTGTTGGACACGCTCGTCCGGCAGGAACCTACGGCCGGCATTGCGCAGAGTGTCCGCATCCAGATTACGGCTGATGCGGTCCGGCGTGTCGCGCCGCCAGGCCATCGACAGCAAGGTCACTGCGGTGCCTACAAACAGGCTGGCGCCGACCGCGCGCCCCAACGGCGTCCACCCGGTCAAACCAAACAGGCCCTGCGGCGACAACCATTGCCAACCAAACGGCCCGTGCAGCAACCATGCCGGCGTGCGCCCGCCGCTTTCCAGCAGGGAGGGCAGCAACAGCACCCACGCCCAGGTTGCGAAGCCGGCCAACACACCAGCAATTGCAGCGCGCGCCGGCGTCTGCGGGCGCCAGATCGCGAATGCCAGCACCGGCAGCAGGGTCGCCATCGCCGAGAACGAAACCCCGCCGATATCGGCCAGCACATTGCCGCCACCGATCAGCCGGCTATAGCCCCAGGCAGCCAGCATGATCACGCAGATGCCAGCGCGCCGCAGCCACACCAGTTCGCGCCGGTGATCACCACCACCGGCACGCGCCCAGGCGCTGCGCACCAGGCCCGGGGCGAACCAATGGTTGCCGATCATCAGGCTCAAGGTCAGCGTGCTCACCACCACCATGCCGGTGGCCGCACTCAAGCCGCCGAGGAAAGCAAACAGCGCCACACCTTCATGGCCAGCGGCGAACGGCAAAGCCAACGTATACATATCGGTAGGCACGCTGTTGCCGAGCAGCACCGTACCTGCGCGCGCCAACGGCAGGATCGGCAAGGCGATCAACAGCAGGTACAAGGGGAACAACCAGCGCGCGGTGCGCACATCGGCCGGGTCGCGGCATTCGACCACGCCAACATGGAACTGATGCGGTAGCAGGAACATCGCCAGGCCACCGAGTATCACCAGCGGAATGAAGCCGCCGTCCTGCGCGCTGACCGGCACCGGTGGTGCACTGGGAATGCCCTTGAGCCCGAACCACACGAACACGCCCAGCGCGAGCATCGCGCCGAGCTTGAACACGGACTCGGCCGCCATCGCCAGCACCAGTCCGCGATTGTGCTCGGAGGCATCAGCACGACGCGCACCAAACAGCATGGCGAACAAGGCCATCGCCAGCGCCACGTACAAGGCGCTGTCCTGCCAGATGGAGCCGCCCTGCCCAGCTTCCACCGCGCGCGAGGTGATCATGCCGAAGCTCATTGCCACGGCCTTGAGCTGCAGGGCGATATAGGGAATCAAGCCCAGCACGGTCACCAGCGTCACCGTCGCCGCCAGCCAGGCATCGCGGCCCAGCCGCGCAGCGATCAGGTCGGCCAGCGAGGTGGCATTGGTTTCGCGCGCCAGCCGCACCAGACGCATCATCACACCGATCGCCAGCGCATAGAACAGGATGGCGCCGACGAAGGTCGGCGGCAGCGGCCAGCCGTGGCGAGCTGCCTGGGTAACCGTGCCGTAGAAGGTCCACGAGGTGCAGTGCACCGCCAGCGACAAGGTGTAGATGTGCCGCCAATGGCGCGCAAATGCGGTGGGCCGTCGTTCGCCGTACAGCGCCACGCCGAACATCAGGGCCAGCCAGGCCAGGCCCGCCAAGGCCACTGTTACCAGACTCAACATGGAAAGCGTTTCCCGGAAGCTGCTTGGCAGGATACGGAGTTAGGAGCGGAGGATGAAGCAAGACATGCTCAAAGCCGTTGCTCAAAGCCCCTCTCCCACCGGCAGAGGGGTTGGGGTGAGGGTGCGGTTCGCTGGCAATTTGCTTCTTTCTTTGCATCAAAAGCCAGAGCTTGAAAGCCAACGGCAAAAGCTGCCCTCACCCCAACCCCTCTCCCGCAGGCGGGAGAGAGGCTTCAATCAACAGCAACAGCCAAAGCCAATGCCAATGCCAATGCAACAGCACCGGCACCTGCACCTGCACCTGCACCTGCACCAGCAACAGCTGCAGCTTCAAACTGAGCACCAGCAACAAACGCAAAAGCCCTCCCCCGCCATGCGGGAAAGGGCTGCCTTGCATTCCAATCAGTCAGCCGTCACCGGCTACATCATCAGAAGTTGTAACGCACCGACACGTACCAGTTGCGTGGCAGACCGTAGTACGCGGTCTGGATGTTGCCCACGCTGGCGAACTCCTGACCTTCGGTCTTGTACTGCTTGTCGGTCAGGTTGCGCACGCCTGCACGGATCTGCCAGGTCAGCTGCGACGAATCCCATACGCCATACGCGCCCACCAGGGTGTAAGCGTCCTGGCTCAACACCTTACGGTTGTCGACCGACAACCAGGTGTCGCCGCGATAGGAGACGTCACCGCCGAAAGTCAGGCTGCCGCTGTCACCCAGCGAGAACACGTGCTGCAGGGCAACGCGTGCGGTCCAATCCGGCGAGAACGGCACATGATCGTGGTTCACGGTCGGATCGTAGCCGGCGTAGGAAGGATCAAGACGGAAGTCCTCGAAGCTGTCGTACTTGGCATCCATCCAGCCCAACTGCGCGCTCAGCGTGGTCGCCTCACCCAGCAGTGCGCTGCCTTCCAGCTCGATGCCCTTGATGTTGAGCTTGGCCGCATTCAACACCGGGAAAGTACCAACGTCCTGCGACACGCGCGCCTGGAAGTCGCTGTAATTGCTGTAGAACGCCGTCGCGGTACCACGCAGGCGGTGATCGGCGCTGCTGCCCTTCAGGCCCAGTTCGTAGGTCCACACATATTCCGGGTCGAACTTGGCGTGCTGGGTGTCATACACCGTGTTGGCGCGGCCGTTGAAGCCACCAGACTTGAAGCCACGGTTGGCCGACACATAGCCCATCAGGTTTTCGCTGAATTCCTTCTGCAGGCTGATCGACGGTGTCACCGCCGTCCACGACGCCTTGGCATCGAACGCGACGGTGCCGTTCAAGCTGGCGAACGGGGCACCCCAGAAGGTGCTGGTGGAACGATCGTAATCCTTCTTGTCCTTGGTCCAGCGCACGCCAGCAGCCACAGTCCAGCTCGGCACGAACTCCCAGTTCACGTGCGCGAATGCAGCGGTAGAGGTGGTGGTCAGGTCATCACCGATGGTGCGCAGGAACGGCACCTTGGCGCCCAGGAACGAGAACAGATCGTCGGCGTAAGCCTCCTGGTACGACGGTACGTTCTCCTTCATGTAGTACGCGCCAAAGGTCGCGTGCACAGTGGAGCCGTTGTCGTAATGCAGCTGGAATTCCTGGCTCTTCTGGTTCTGGTCCAGCGCCACCAGCACATCGCCCAACTCGTACTCGGAAGCATCAATGTCGATGTACGACTTGGTCTTGAGCTTGCGGTAGGAAGTGATGCTCTTCAAGGTGAACTGCTCGTTGATATCCCAGTCCATCGCCAGCGAGGCGCCGGAATGCTTCAGGTACTGGCCTTCGCCATTCTGGAACGAGGTCTGTGCGCGACGGTTCCATTCACCGGTTTCACCCGGCTGCAGCACGATCACGCCGGCTGGCGCCAAACTGGTCTGGCGCAGATCCGCCATCGGGCGGCCCAGGGTCAGCGCGGCATCCTGCTTGGTGGTATCCAGCGACAGCACCGCGCTGAAGTTGTCGGTCGGCTTATAGGCCAACTTGGCGCGGAACGCTTCGGTATCGTCGTCGTTGTAGCGCTTGCCGGTGACCGCATCCTTGACATAACCGTCATTGGTGATCTTGGCACCCGCGATGCTGCCGGCCAACGTATCGCTCAGCTTGCCGGAAACATAGAAACGACCTTCCAGGCGGCCGTAATCGCCGGCGGTGACTTCAACCGCGCCGCCTTCGTTGTCGAAGGGGTTCTTGGTGGTCAGCTTGATCGCGCCACCGGTGGAGTTCTTGCCGTACAGCGTGCCCTGGGGGCCGCGCAGCACTTCCAGCTGCTGGATGTCGAACAGCGAGAACAGCGCGCCATTGATGCGCGAGTAGTAGACGTCGTCCACGTACATGCCCACGCCCGGGTCGAAGGTCTGCAGCGCGTCGGGCTGGCCGATGCCGCGGATGAAGACGTTGACGCTGTTGGCCGAACCGCGGCCCTGGGCGATGTTCATGTTGGGCACGGCGCCCTGCAGACCTTCCACGGTCGAGGCCTGCAGATCCTTGATCTGCTCCTCGCCGAAGGCACTGACCGCCACCGGCACGTCCTGGATGGACTCGCTGCGACGACGCGCGGTCACGGTCACTTCGTCCAGCTGCGTGGCCTTGGTGCCGGCCGGCACTGCCTGCTGCTCCTGTGCCTGCACGAATGCGGCCGGTGCCAACAGAATGCCACCGATGGCGATACTCAGATACTTGCGCTTCATTGGTCTCCCTCCTCCCGGGTATGACGTTGCGACACACGAATGTCGCCATGGAGCGCACGTTAATGGAGCGTTAGCCGGCCGCGTATAGTCCCTTCGTACAGTGGGCCGGGCCCCGCTTCGTCCTGATACTCGCCGGCAATGTATTGGCCGGGGAGCTGTGAATGTCGTTTCTGATCGTATTGGCGGCCCTGTGCTTCCTGATGTTCGTCGCCTACCGCGGCTACAGCGTGATCCTGTTCGCGCCGGTGGCGGCGCTGGGCGCAGTGCTGCTGACCGATCCCACGCTGGTGCAGCCGATGTTCACCGGCTTGTTCATGGACAAGATGGTCGGCTTCCTCAAGCTGTACTTCCCGGTGTTCGTGCTGGGCGCGGTGTTCGGCAAGCTGATCGAGGTCTCGGGTTTCTCCAAGTCCATCGTCAGCGCCACCATCAAGCTGGTTGGTGCCAAGCGCGCAATGCTGTCGATCGTGCTGGTCTGTGCGCTGCTCACCTACGGCGGCGTGTCGCTGTTCGTGGTGGTGTTCGCGGTCTACCCGTTTGCCGCCGAGCTGTTCCGCCAGAGCAACATCCCCAAGCGGCTGATCCCCGGCACCATCGCGCTGGGTGCTTTCACCTTCACCATGGACGCGCTGCCGGGCACGCCGCAGATCCAGAACATCATTCCGTCTGCGTTCTTCGGCACCAACAGCTGGGCCGCGCCGTGGCTGGGCGTGATCGGCACCGTGGTGATCCTGATCCTGGGCATGAGCTACCTGGAATGGCGCCGCCGTGTCGCCGTGCGCAATGGCGAAGGCTATGCCGGCGCCAACGAGGAGCTGCGCAACGAGCCCGAGCCCTTCCAAGGCCAGAATCTTGCGCACCCACTGATCGCAATCACTCCGCTGATCCTCGTTGGCGTAGCCAACTTTCTGTTGACCCGCTGGATTCCCGGCTTCTACGGCGAAACCCAGTCCTTCATTCCCGCCGTGATCGGCAACCCGGCACCGGTGGTGCAGGAAGTCTCCAAGCTGGGCGCGATCTGGGCCGTGCAGGGCGCGCTGCTGCTGGGCATCCTCAGCGTCATCGCTTTTGCCTGGAAGCCGGTGGTGGCCTCATTTGCCGAGGGCACCAAGTCGGCGATCGGCGGCGCGATGCTGGCGTCGATGAATACCGCCTCCGAATATGGTTTCGGTGCGGTGATTGCCGCCCTGCCCGGCTTCCTCGTGGTCGCCAATGCGCTGGGCTCGATTCCCAACCCGCTGGTCAATGAAGCGGTTTCGGTTACCGCCATGGCCGGCATCACCGGCTCGGCATCGGGCGGCATGAGCATCGCGCTGGCGGCAATGGCCGACAGCTTCATCGCCAATGCGCAGGCTGCCGGCATTCCGATGGAAGTGCTGCACCGCGTGGCGGCGATGGCCTCCGGCGGCATGGACACCTTGCCGCATAACGGCGCGGTGATCACCGTGTTGGCCGTCACCGGCCTGACCCACCGCCAGTCCTACAAGGACATCTTCGCCATCACCATCATCAAGACCTTGGCGGTGTTCGCGATCATCGGCGTGTACTACGCCACCGGCTTGGTGTAAGCAGCGGCTTGCCCTGGCCCAAAACCCGGGCATTCAACCGCGATAAGGTTTCGTAGCCGAATCAACCAGGCCACACAGACCGCGCACGGACCAGCTTTTGTAGGTGGGGGGGCAGCCGCGAAGCTGGTGGTGTTCGGGCGATTGGCAGCTGGGCGATCTGATTTTGTATCAGCTTCGCGGCTGACGCCGCTCCTACAAGCAACCGCAGCCGCGGCAACAGCCGGGCAGCGGAGCCGAAAAGCTCGAACTCCAGCTACTACGGATACGGAATATCCGATCCAGATTTCGGCTCAACGCCCGAAAACCAGCAAGGCCCGGGTTTCCCCGGGCCTTGCCGTTTCCAAAGAGCACAGACAGAAAAATCGCCCGGCTGCACGTCACTGTGCAACACCGGACGACCTCACATCCTTGTTGGCATCCTGCCAGCCCCCAGCATCCTGCCCTTTTCGGGTTCCTGGTGATCCGTCATCCTGACGGTTCACTATTCGATTCCTTCCGCTCAGCGCCTCTCAACCGGCTGTGCAGCTACCGTCCCGGTAGCACTCTTGGCAGGGGCAGCTCCGGCCCTTGCTTCGATCAGGTCACGATTCCGTTCGACCGTCTTCAATCCGATTCCTTTCACCAGTGCCAGTTCCTCGACACTCTTGAAGGGCCCGTTGGCCTGTCTGTGTTCGATGATCGCCTGCGCCTTGGAAGGGCCGACGTTCACCAACACCTGATTCAGCTCCGCCGCGGAGGCGGTATTGATATCAACCTTGTCCGTGGCTTGCGCCGTAAGGGTCAATACCAATGCGAGAATCAGAGACTGCAGCGTTACGGTAAAAAGCTTCATCGCTGTACTCCTTGTGACTTGATGACTGATTGGCTGGCTCTCCCGCCGGCCGAATCAGTGTCCCGCGCCACATGTAGCCAGAATATCCGGGGCGGGTTAAGCAAACAGCCAGCCAACAACCCGAGGCCATGTAGGAAAAGTCCTACATGGTTTCATTAGTGAAACTGCTGCAGGCCCGCCAAACCAAGGGAGCGGCGTAGAATGGTTGCACCTGACATTGCTACCGGAGATCCAGATGGACAGCGCCAAGATCGGCCAATTTCTCAGCGACAAGTGGGACAGCGACATCGTCCCGCAACTGGTCGATTACATCCGTATCCCCAATAAATCGCCGATGTTCGACGCCAATTGGGTCGCCAACGGTTACATGGAACAGGCCGTGACCCTGATGGAGAACTGGGCCAAGGCGCAGACCATCCCCGGCCTGCAGGTCGAGGTGGTTCGCCTGGAAGGCCGCACCCCGCTGCTGTTCCTGGAAATCCCGGCCACCGGCCCGGAAACCGGCGACGACACCGTCCTGCTTTACGGCCACCTGGACAAGCAGCCGGAAATGACCGGCTGGGACGAGGACCTCGGCCCGTGGATTCCGGTGCTGCGCGGCGACAAGCTGTACGGCCGCGGCGGCGCCGATGACGGCTACGCCATCTTCGGCTCGCTGGCCGCGGTGCTCGCGCTGCAGGAACAAGGCCTGCCGCACGCCCGCTGCGTGATCCTCATCGAAGCCTGCGAAGAGTCCGGCTCCTACGATCTGCCGGCCTACGTCGACCATCTGGCCGATCGTATCGGCCAGCCGTCGCTGGTGGTGTGCCTGGATTCGGGCTGCGCCAACTACGACCAGCTGTGGTGCACCACCTCGCTGCGCGGCCTGACCGGCGGCAACTTCACCGTCAAGGTGCTCAACGAAGGCGTGCACTCCGGCGATGCCTCCGGCGTGGTGCCGTCCAGCTTCCGCCTGCTGCGCCAGCTGCTGTCGCGCATCGAGGACGAGAACACCGGCCGCATCCTGCTCGATGGTCTGCACGTGGAAGTGCCTGCCGAGCGTCTGGAGCAGGCCAAGCGTGCTGCCGACGTGGTCGATACCGCCATCTTCGACAAGTTCCCGCTGGTAGACGGCCTCAAGCCGATGAGCGACGAACTGACCGAGCTGGTGCTCAACCGCACCTGGCGCCCTGCCCTGTCGGTCACCGGCATTGGCGGCATGCCGCCGTTGGAATCGGCCGGCAACGTGCTGCGTCCGGAAACCTCGGTGAAGCTGTCGCTGCGCCTACCGCCGACCGCCAATGGCAAGGCCTGCGGCGAGCTGCTGAAGGAAGCCCTGCTGCGCGATCCGCCGAACGGCGCCCATGTCAGCCTGGACCTGGAAAAGGCTTCCACCGGCTGGAACGCACCGGCAATGGCGCCGTGGCTGGAGCAGTCCATCGACGCCGCCAGCCAGGCCTTCTTCGGCAAGCCGGCGATGTACATGGGCGAAGGCGGCTCGATTCCGTTCATGGGCATGCTGGGCGAGAAGTTCCCGGGTGCGCAGTTCATGATCACCGGCGTGCTCGGCCCGCATTCCAATGCACATGGCCCGAACGAGTTCCTGCACATCCCGATGGGCAAGCGCGTCACCTCCTGCGTGTCCAAGGTGCTGTTCGACCACCACGCCGCCAGCCTGCGTGGCGAGACCAGCGGTTCGCCGGTGGCCGCCGACAGCGGCACCCGTCACGGCGGCCACGGTTGCTGCTGATCGGTCCGGCGCGGTTGGTCGGATGTTGATGGTTTGATGACGAACGCAGCCTGGCCTTGCTAGGCTGCGTTTTTCTTTGGCACGGACAAGAACATGAGCGGACTGTTTGGCAGCGACAGCTGGCTGTACATCATCCTGATCGGCTTCTTCGTAGGCCTGCTGGGGCGCTTCTTCATGCCCGGCAACAACCGCATGGGCTGCCTGCTGACCATCGTGCTCGGCGTCGCTGGTGCGGTATTCGCCGGCTGGTTCGGCCGTGAGATGGGCTGGTATTCGGCTGGCCAACCGGCCGGCTTCGTCGGCGCCATCCTCGGTGCGATCGTGCTGCTGGCGCTGCTGCGCCTGATCAGCGGCGGCAAGAAGCGCTGATTCCTTCTCCAACGGCGCCTGCGGGCGCCGCTACTTTGTAGTGTCCATGAACGATCCCGCTTCCGATCCACGGCGCACCGAACAACGCCTGCAGTGGGCCGCCACCGCACTTGGCGACCCCGCAACCACACTGCAACGCGCATCGGTCGATGCCGGCTTCCGCAGTTATTGGCGCAGCAACAGCGCGCGCGGCAGCCACATCGTGATGGACTCCCCGCCCGGGCTGGAAGATGTGCGGCCGTGGCTGCGCATGCACGATCTGCTGGAGCCGCGTGGTGTGCGCGTGCCGCAGGTGCTGGCGCGCGATCTCGACAACGGTTTCCTGCTGCTGGAAGACCTCGGCGGGCCTACCTTGGCACGCCTCATCACCGACGACACCGCCGATGCATGGTTCGAAGCCAGCTTCGCGCAGCTGATCCGCCTGCAGCAGATTCCGGTGCCCGAAGGCATGGGCGCGTTCGGCGAGGCACTGCTGCAACGCGATGCCGGCCTGTTTGAAGAATGGTTCGTGCAGCGCCACCTCGGCCTGACCCTGGATTGCGGTGAGAGCGAGCAGTTGCAACTGGTGCAGCGGCGTTTGATGGACAACGCCTTGAACCAGCCGCAGGTACTGACCCACCGCGACTTCATGCCGCGCAACCTGATGCCGGTCGAAGGCGGCCCGGCGGTGCTGGATTTCCAGGACTTGGTCAGCGGCCCTATTGCCTACGATCCGGCCAGTCTGTTCAAGGATGCCTTCCTGAGCTGGCCGCTGGAAAAGGTGGACGCGTGGCTGGCCCGCTACCACGCCCGCGCTTCCGCCGCAGGCCTGCCGATCCGGCCGTGGCCGCAGTTCCTGCGCGATGCCGACTGGATGGGTGTACAGCGCCATCTGAAAATCCTCGGCATCTTCGTGCGCCTGCGTGATCGCGACGGCAAGGGCCATTACTTCGAGGACGCACCGCGCTTCATCCGCTATCTGGATGAGGTGCTGCCGCGCTATCCGGAACTGGCGCCGCTGCAGGAGTTGTTCGAACGTCGCTTCAAGCCAGCGATGGCTGCCAAGGCTTCGGCATGAAGGCCTTGATCTTCGCCGCCGGGCTCGGCGAACGCATGCGTCCGCTCACCGATCACACGCCCAAGCCGTTGCTGGCGGTCGCAGGGGTGCCATTGATCGAATGGCATCTGCAGCGTTTGGCTGCGTTGGGCATCAGCGATGTAGTGATCAACACCAGTTGGTTGGCGACGCAATTCCCGGAAAAGCTGGGCGATGGCAGTCGCTGGAACCTGCGCCTGCATTATCTGTACGAAGGCCCGGTGCCGCTGGAGACCGGCGGTGGTATGCACAACGCGCTGCCGCTGCTCGGTGATGCGCCGTTCCTGGCGGTGAATGGGGATATCTGGAGCGATTTTGATTTCGCTGCCTTGCCGCAGGAACCGAAGGGCAGCGCGCATCTGGTCATGGTCGACAATCCAGTGCAGCACCCGCGTGGCGATTTCATTCTGGAAGCCGATGGCCGGTTGCACGACAACGGCGAACAAGCGCGGCTGACCTTTGCCGGTATCGGCATCTACAGACCTCAGTTGCTGCAGAACTGGCAAGCGGTGATTGGCAATGCCGATGGCAGCGCGGAAACACCACCGCGCTTCAAGCTTGCCCCCTTGCTGCGCGCGGCAATGGCCAGCAACAGCATCAGTGGCCAGCATCACCAAGGCCGCTGGACCGACGTAGGCACCCCCGAGCGCCTGCAGCAGCTGGACAAGCAGCTTGTGGGAGCGGCGTGAGCCGCGAAGCAACTGAAGCTTCAGATACAAGAATGCCTGCAATTGCAGGCATTTTTGTTTGCGGATGCTGTACCGGCTTCGCGGTTTACACCGCTCCCACAAAACCAGAATCCCTGAACTCAACGCCCCGGCTATCAACCCGGCCCGTTCTCCAGCACCCGCTTCAGGAACGGCACGGTGATCCGCTTCTTTGCCGCAAGCGATTCCCGGTCCAGCCGCTCCAGCAGGCTCACCAGGCCACTCAGGTCGCGGCCGGTGCGGGTCAGCAACCAGTCCAGCGTCGCTTCGTCCATCACCAATCCGCGCCGCACCGAACGCTCACGCAGCACCGCGCCACGGCCTTCGGCATCCAGCGGCTCCAGGGTGATGCGGCTGCACTGCGACAGGCGCGAGCGCAGGTCGGGCAACACCAGCCCAAGGCCATCGGGCGGCAGACGCGAGGTATAGATCACGGTCACATCGGCAGCGCGCGCGCGGTTGTGGAACTCGAACAGCGTCACCTCCTGTTCGCGTCGACCAGCAACATATTCCAGCCCGTCCAGCGCCAGCACGTCGTGCCCTTCCAGCGCTTCCAATGCGTCCTGCAGGCGCGTACCGGCCGCCTGCAGTGGCAGGTAGGCGGGGCGGCGCCCGGCCTGCAGTGCAGCGGCACAGGTAGCCAAGGCCAGATGCGTCTTGCCGGTAGCACCGGCGCCAACCAGATAGATCCAATCCTGGCTGTCACCATTGGCGACGGCGCGCAACTGCGCCAGCGCGCCGTCGGGCGCACCGATGAAGGTCTCAAAGCGCTGGTCTGGCGGGTAACGCAAGGCCAGCGGTAACTGCGGCACACTCACTTAGGTTCTACATCCTTCGACACGATGCTCAGGTCCGCCGGCACATCAAGGCTGCGCGGATCCAACACAATCGTCGGCCCGTGGCCGGCATACAACTCACTTTGGCGATAACGCTGGTGCGCATAGCGCAACAACACGTTGATCACCGCCGCCGCTGGCAGGGCCAGCAGCATTCCCAGGAAGCCAAACAACTGGCCACCTGCCATCACCGCAAATATCACCGCAACCGGATGCAGGCCAATTTTGTCACCGACGATGCGCGGCGTCAGCACATAGCTTTCCAGCAGCTGGCCGACAGTGAAGACCACCCCCACCAACACCAGCAACTGCAGGTCGAAGCCCTGCGACTGCACCAGCGCCGCCAGCACCGCCAACACCACGCCAGTAGTTGCGCCCAGGTAAGGAATGAAGCTGATCAAACCAGCGACCAGGCCGATCAGCAGTCCCAGATTCAGTCCAACCAGGCTGAGGCCCGCCGCGTAGACGATGCCAAGCGCGATCATCACCACGATCTGGCCGCGGATGAAGGCACCCAGCACGTCGTTGGACTCACGCGCCAGACGCGACACCACCTCGATATGGTTGCGCGGGATCATCGATGCAACCCGCTCGACCAGCTTGTCCCAGTCGCGCAGGAAGTAATAGGCCAGGATCGGCAGCAAGGCCAGGTTGATCACCCAGGCCACCATCGCAAAGCCCGAGCGCGACACGTAGCCGAAGAACGTGGTGGCGACGCCACCGGCCTGCTGCCAATGGCTGCGCACCCACTCGAACAACCGCCCCGGATCCAGCCAGGCCATGATTTCCAACCCGGTTTTCTGCTCCAGCCACGGGATAGCCGTGCTCATCAGCCAGTCCTGTCCCTGCGGCAAGGCGGCGATCAAGGTGATGATCTGGCGCTGGATCAAGGGCACCAGGATCAGCAGCGCCAAGGCCAGCAACAGGATCATCAACACGAACACCAGCACCACCGCGGTGTTGCGTGAACGGCCGCGGGCCTCCAGCCGATCCACCAGCGGATCGCCCAGCCAGGCCAGCATCAAGGCGACCACGAACGGGGTCAGCACCGGTGCCAACAGCCATGTCACCCACAATCCAAAAGCGGTCAACACCACCCACTTGACGCGGCGCAGGAACAGCGCGATTTCCATTTCCGCTGTATCAGTACTCATCGAATGCGGTACTCCGCGCGGCGACTAGTGTTCTGTTCGGTACCGGCGTCGGCATCATCGTCAGCTACCGCCCCCACCGGCTGCAGCGCAGCGTCGCTGCCCAGCATGCGGTTGAAGCCCGGCAGGCCGCTCATCAGCTCGACATCCAGCTCCAGGCGGTCGCCCGAGGCCTGGATCGGCACGATCGACTTGACCACCGCAACTCGCTGCAAGGTGGCAGCCAGGCGCAGATAGTCGTCCGCACTGCGGATGCCGCTGACCACGATCCGGTAAACACCTGCCGCGCCGCCCACCGGCGCCTTGGCATAACGACGTACCAATGCATCGGCGGCGCCATCGGCACCACCGACCATCGCCCGTCGCGCATCGCCATCGGTCGTCGTCCACTTGGACAGCTCACGGCCGTTGTCGACGAACACCCAATCAGCAACCCAACCACCGCCCTTGCCGCGGTACAGCTTGCCCACCAGCTGCATCGGCGGCGAATAGCGTGCCGAGGCCCGCGCCACCGCGGCGGTATCCTGGCGCCAGATCGCGCCAACCAGGGCCTGCTCAGCCGCGCCACCTGCGGGCAGACCGAGCTTGAAGCCGCGCTCGACCGCGCGGTCCAGCAGCGGCCGCGCCGCATTGGACTGCGGCACACCGACCAGGCGCGGGCCGCTGCCATCATCAATGGCCAGCCAGACCACCGGCTTGGGGCGCGGCTGCGGCCACACCGGCAAACCCAGCGCGGCGACCAGCCCGTCGACGTCATCCTCACGGAAACGCGCCACCAGCATGGTGCGGAAGCTCGGCGCGCCACTGGCGCTCACGCTCTGGTCCTGACGGTAGTCGTAGCCCTCGACCATGTCTTTTGCGCTGCGCAGTGCCTGCGCCACGCCCGGCCGCGCCAGCACGCTGCGGTCGCCGGACAGCTTGGCCAGCACCGCGCCCAGCGCACGCGCCAGCCCGCCGTTGCGATCGGCCTCGCTTTGGCTGTTGACCGGCACCTCGGCCTCATAGGCACTGCGGGCGCCGGCTACGTCCCCTTCGGTACGCATGCCGGACGACTGTGCCTGCACCAACGAAATTGGCAGGCAGAGCGCCAGAAACAGGATTGTGACCAGGCTGCGGCGCATTGAAATTTCCATTGCTCGACGATTCCGGAGGGAATTGTTGCCCGAATGGGGCCTTCACGCCAACGTGGCCTGTTAAAATCGACCGTTCACCCCGCCAGTGCAGCCGCCAGTGACCAGCCCCTCGACCTCTGCCAACTCCCCCCTGACCTACCGTGACGCCGGTGTCGACATCGACGCGGGCAACGAACTGGTCGAGCGCATCAAGCCGCTGGTAAAGCGCAGCTTCCGCCCGGAGGTGATGGGCGGACTGGGTGGCTTTGGCGCCCTGTTCGACCTCTCCAACAAGTACCGCGAGCCGGTCCTGGTATCCGGCACCGACGGCGTCGGCACCAAGCTGAAGCTGGCACAACAGCTCGGCCGCCACGACACCATCGGCATCGATCTGGTCGCCATGTGCGTCAACGACGTACTGGTACAGGGCGCTGAGCCCTTGTTCTTCCTGGATTATTTCGCCACCGGCAAGCTCGACATCGACACTGCCGCGGCCGTGGTCGGCGGCATTGCCAATGGCTGCACCGAGGCCGGTTGCGCACTGATCGGCGGCGAAACCGCCGAAATGCCCGACATGTACGCCCCGGGCGAGTACGACCTGGCCGGCTTCACCGTCGCCGGCGTGGAGAAGAGCGAGCTCAAGGACGGCTCGGCCGTTGCCCTCGGCGACGTGCTGATCGGCATTGCCTCCTCCGGCCCGCACTCCAACGGCTATTCGCTGGTCCGCCGCATCTATGAGCGCGCCGGCAGCCCGGCCGAGCTGGTGCTGGAAGACGGCGTGAAGCTGGTCGATGCGCTGATGGCACCGACCCGCCTGTACGTCAAGCCGATCCTGTCGCTGCTCAAGACCCATGGCGCCGCCGTGCACGGCATGGCCCACGTCACCGGCGGCGGCCTGACCGAGAACATCATCCGCGTGGTGCCGGAAGGCCTGGGCCTGAACATCGACGCTAGCAGCTGGACCCTGCCGCCGGTGTTCCAGTGGCTGCAGCGCGAAGGCAATGTCGCCAACAGCGAGATGTGGCGCACCTTCAACTGCGGCATCGGCTTCGTGCTGCTGGTGCCGGCCGACCAGGTCGCCGCCATCAATGCCACGCTGGACACCTTGGAGCTGGCGCATTGGCAGATTGGTGAAGTGGTGGCTGAAAACCGCGCCGAACGCGTCCACATCGGCTGAGCCAACGCCTACATGACAGCCGCCAAGAAGGCCGCCTTCATCGGCGTGCTTGTTGTATTCGCGCTTACCTGGATCAAACCGCTATGGCCTGTCGAACAGGCCCTGCACAGCTCGCTGACCGTGCTCGGCCTGCTCGCGCTGTGGTGGGTGGACCGCCGCTGGCCCTTGGGCAGCGGCGCGTTCGCGGCCATCTGCGGCTTCATCCTCCTGCACTGCATCGGCGCCCGTTGGCTGTATTCCAACATCCCGTATGACCAATGGGCGCAGGCATTGTTCGGCTGGTCGCCGAATGCCGCGTTCGGCTGGGAGCGCAATCATTTCGATCGGCTGATCCACCTGCTGTACGGCATCTGCTTCACCCCGGCGCTGACCCAGTTGGCCCGCCGCAGCTGGCCGGCGCTACGCGTTGGCCAAGCCTTCACCTTGGCAGTGATGACCATCATGTGTACCAGCCTGGCCTACGAATGGTTGGAATGGGGCATCGCGCTTGCACTGTCACCGGAAGCTGCCGAGGCCTACAACGGCCAGCAGGGCGACATCTGGGATGCGCATGCCGACATGCTGCTGGCCACGCTGGGCAGTCTTGTGCTGTGGCCGCTGCTGCGGAAATCCCACGCATGAGTGCCTCGCCACGCCTTGCCGTGCTTGCCTCCGGGCGTGGCAGCAACCTGCAGTGCCTGCTCGATGCGATTGCCGCAGGCCAGCTGGATGCACAGATTGTCGGCGTGTTCTCCGACAAGCCAGAGGCTGTCGCACTGGCAAAAGTGCCGCCCGCGCAGCGCTGGGCGCGCTCCCCCAGAGAATTCGCCGACCGCGAGGCCTTCGACAGTGCAATGGCTGATGCGCTGGCTGCAAGCCAGCCGGACTGGATCATCTGTGCCGGCTACATGCGCATCCTTGGCGCCAGCTTCGTGCAGCGCTTCAGCGGCCGCCTGATCAACATCCACCCCTCCCTGCTGCCACTGCACAAGGGCCTGCACACCCACGCCCAGGCCATTGCCGGCGGCCACGCCGAGCACGGCGCCAGCGTGCACTTCGTGGTGCCCGAGCTGGATGCTGGCGCAGTGATCGCGCAGGCACGGGTACCCGTACTGGCCGACGACAGCGCCGAAACCCTGGCCAAACGCGTGCTGGCGGTGGAACACCCGCTGCTGCTGGCCAGCGTTCAGCTATTGGTCGCCGGCCGCGTGGCTGAACAGGACGGCGTGGTTCAATGCGACGGTCAGTCCCTGTTTAGTCCATTGCGCCTAGATTCCGCCGGAACCCTCCGCCGCTGATCCGCACATGCTGCTGATGTGTGGTTTGGCATGATCTCCCTCTCTCCTGCCCTCTTCCTCGCATGGCCATAGCGCTTTTCAAACCAATGGTTTTGACCGCTTTGCTGGTATCGGCCGTCAGCCACGCCCAGGAAACGCCGGCACCCGCACCAGCGCAGGCCCCGGTTGCACCGGCGTTGCCGGCGCTGGAATGGACCCCGCCAGCCCTGGAGCCTTTCGTCGCTACTTACCAGGCCTTCTACAAGGGCAAGGAAGCCGGCGATGCCACCATGCGCGTGGTCCACAACAGCAACAGCCAGTGGCGGGTGGACTTGGCGGTGCGCGGCAAGCGTGGCTTTGCCAGCGTGCTCGGCCTGAACATCGAGCAGAGCAATGTCTTCAACAACGAGGGCGCCGTTTACACGCCGTTGAGCCAGAGCACGGTCAAGAAAGCCCTGTTCATGAGCAAGAAAGTCACCGGCGTCTATAACTGGCAAGCCGGTACCGCGCAGTGGCAGGGTGACCTGAAGGAAGACCGACAGCGCCCCATTCCACTGCAGCGCGGCGACCAGAGTGCGCTGGTGTTGAACCTGTCGCTGATGCGCGATGCGCGCCCGGGCCAGGCATTGCAATACCGCTATGTCGATGTTGGCCGGGTGCGTCAGTACGAGTACCGCGCTGCCGACACCACCGAGAACGTGCAGGTGGGTGATCTCAGCTATGACGCCTTGCGGGTATACCGCACCAATGGCGGCAATGATGAAACCATCCTCTGGATTGCCAACGGCGTACCCACGCCGGTGCGCATCCTGCAACGCAAAGATGGGCAGGATGAGATCGACCTGCGCCTGATCGAATACCAAGGAGCCTGAGCATGAAGCTTTCCCGTAGCCCCCTGCGTTTCCTCGCTGTCGCCGCCTTGGCCGCGGCCAGCTTGCCGGCATTGGCCATCGAGCCATTCACCGCCAATTACCAGGCCAGCTACATGGGCATGCAGGCCAACGGCGTGATGACGGTTGCCGCGGCCGGTAACAACCAATGGCGTTACAGCCTGCAGATCAAGAATCCGATGGCCGACCTGAGCCAGGCCACCGTGTTCGATGAGCATGGCGGCAAGCTGCGCCCGCTCAGCAGCCATGACCGTTCGGTGGTGTTGATCAAGCGCAAGCAGGTAGATGCGCGCTATGACTGGAACAGCAACCAGGCCACCTGGACTGGCGACGTGAAGCCCGACCGCAGCGGCCCAATCCGCCTGCAGAGCGGCGACATGGACGCACTGCTGATCAACCTGGCCATCGCCCGCGATGTCGCCGACGGCAAGCCGCTGAACTACCGCATGGTCGACGATGGCCGCATCAAGCCGATGACCTATCGGGTGATCGGCAAGGAAAACATGACCATCGCTGGCAAGCAGCAGGAAGCCACCAAGGTGTCGCGCGTGGACGGCAACAAGGAACAGATCGCCTGGATCGTCCCCGGCATGCCGGTCCCGGCGCGCCTGCTGCAGCGTGAGAACGGCCAGGACGCACTGGACCTGACCATCAAGTCGATCCAGTAAGCGCCAGGTGCGCCCCCTTCGCTACGCGAAAGGGACGGAGCAGGTAGTGCCGAGCCATGCTCGGCAGAGGCCTTGCCAAAGGCGGTAAAGCTACCCCTCCCCAACCCTCCCCTTCGCTGCGCGAAAGGGAGGGAGCAGGTAGTGCCGAGCCATGCTCGGCTGGGGCCTTCCCATAAGCGGTAAAGCTACCCCTCCCCAGCCCTCCCCTTCGCTGCGCGAAAGGGAGGGAGCAGGTAGTGCCGAGCCATGCTCGGCAGAGGCCTTCCCGATAACCGTCAGCCCAGGCTTTTTTTGTGGAAGCGGCGTAAGCCGCGAAGCCGGCGCTATCAAGACAGCAGCACATCTGCGATCAGGTGGATCATCAGTTTCGCGGCTTACGCCGCTCCTACAAAAAAAAAAGCGCCCGTTTGAGGGCGCCTCGGTAACGCTTCTGCCGAGCATGGCTCGGCACTACAGGCTGCTGTTACTCCGCTGCCGGCTTCTTGAACACCGTGCGGCAGTCGCGGCGGAACTCTTCGCCGCTGCTACGCCAGATGAAACTGCGGCACTGGCGCTCGCCTTCTTCGCTGTCCTTCACCTGCACCGCGTAGAAGGCCTGCATGAACTCGTCGCTGCTGACCTGGCCGTCGCCATTCCAGTCCATCTGTTCCTTCTCAACGCCCTGGGTGATGGCCACGCCGCTGTACCAGCCCCAGCCCAACCAGGCCAGTGCAAGCAGCACCAGACCCAACAGAGCCCTGCGACGCGGACTGAAACGGCCCTTGAGAATCATGCGATGCGCCGCACGTTGGCGCCGAGCCCACTGAGCTTTTCCTCAATGTTTTCGTAGCCACGATCAAGGTGGTAGATGCGGTCGATGCTGGTTTCATCAGCAGCCACCAGGCCGGCCAGGATCAGGCAGGCCGAGGCACGCAGGTCGGTCGCCATCACCGGCGCGCCACTGAGCCTCTCGACGCCACGCACAATCGCGGTGTGGCCTTCGATCTGGATGTCGGCGCCCAAGCGCAGCAGCTCGTTGACGTGCATGAAGCGGTTTTCAAAGATGGTCTCGGTGATCACACCGACACCATCGGCCACGCAGTTCATGGCCATGAACTGGGCCTGCATATCGGTCGGGAATGCCGGGTGCGGCGCGGTGGTGATGTTCACCGCCTTCGGCCGCTTGCCATGCATGTCCAAGGTGATTGTGTCTTCAGTGGTGCTGATCTCGGCACCGGCCTCGGTCAGCTTGTGCAGCACTGCGTCCATGGTATCCGGGCGCGCATTGCGCACCGTGACGCGACCACCGCTCATTGCCGCAGCCACCAGGAAGGTGCCGGTTTCTATGCGATCGGGCAGTACCGCGTGGCGGCCACCGTGCAGGCGCTCGACGCCTTCCACGACCAGACGCGCGGTGCCGATGCCTTCGATCTTCGCGCCCAGTGCGATCAGGCAATGCGCCAGATCAGCCACTTCCGGCTCCATCGCGGCGTTTTCCAGCACCGAGGTGCCGTCAGCCAGTACAGCGGCCATCAGCACGTTCTCGGTGCCGGTGACGCTGACCATGTCGAAGGTGTAACGGCCGCCTTTCAGGCGCCCATCGACGTGGGCCTTGATGAAGCCGTTCTCCACGCTGATTTCCGCACCCAGCGCCTGCAGGCCCTTGATGTGCTGGTCAACCGGACGCGAGCCGATGGCGCAACCGCCCGGCAACGACACTTCGGCCTTGCCGAACTTGGCCAGCAACGGGCCAAGCACCAGGATCGAGGCGCGCATGGTCTTGACCAGCTCATACGGTGCCACGTGTTGGTCGACGGTACGCGGGTCCACCACCACCGCGCTGCCGCGCGACAGCGTGCCCTGGTCGATGGTGACCTTGGCGCCCAGCTCACCGAGCAGCTTCACGGTGGTGATCACGTCGTGCAGATGCGGCACGTTGGTGATTTCCACCGGCGCATCGGCCAGCAAGGTGGCGCACAGGATCGGCAGGACGGCGTTCTTGGCGCCGGAGATATGAACCTCACCGTTCAGCGCATTGCCGCCGGTGACTACGATTTTTGCCATGGATTTAAGGCCGATATAAGGAGAAGAGAGTGCGCCGGCTCAGCCAGCTTCACCCGGGGTAACGGTTTTCAGCGCCAGCGCATGGATTGCGCCGCCCATCAGGTCGCCCAGCGTCGCATACACCATGCGGTGGCGCGCCAACGGCATCTTGCCGGCAAATGCCTCACAGACAACCGTGGCCTCGAAGTGCACCCCGTCGTCGCCCTGCACGTCGGCGCGGGCGCCTGGCAGGCCGGCTTCGATCAGATTTCGGATGGTCTCGGCGTCCAAAGCGCTTTCCTAATAAAATGAACCCCCATTCTACTATCCGAGTGGCATCCGTATGGCTGCTTCCCCGCTTTCCCTGGATACATTGCGCGACGCCGATCTGGTGGCCAGTGGTCACCGAGTGTTCGAGATCGAGCGCGACGAGCTGGACCGGGTCGGCGGTCGCATCGGCGCCGAATTCGCCGCCGCCTGCCGCCTGGTGCTGGCCTCCCGTGGCCGCGTGGTCACCACCGGTATGGGCAAATCCGGGCATATCGCACGCAAGATCGCCGCGACCCTGGCCTCGACCGGCACGCCGTCGTTCTATGTGCACCCTGGTGAGGCCGGGCACGGCGATCTGGGCATGATCACCGAAGATGACGTGGTTTTGGCGCTGTCCTATTCCGGCGAATCGGACGAAGTGCTGACCCTGCTGCCGGTATTCAAGCGCCAGGGCAATCCACTGATTTCCATGACCGGCAGGCCGCAGTCGAGCCTGGCGCTGGCCGCCGACGTGCATCTGGACGTGAACGTGGACCACGAGGCCTGCCCGCTGGCCCTGGCTCCAACCTCCAGCACCACCGCCTCGCTGGCGATGGGCGATGCGCTGGCCGTGGCCCTGCTGGATGCGCGCGGCTTCACCGCCGACGACTTCGCCCGTTCACACCCGGCCGGCAGCCTCGGCCGCCGCCTGCTGCTGCATATCACCGATGTGATGCACGGCGGTGACGACCTGCCCAGCGTCAGCGACGATGCCAGCCTCAGCCAGGCCTTGATGGAAATGAGCCGCAAGCGGCTGGGCATGACCGCCGTGGTCGATGCACAGGGCAAACTGGTCGGTCTGTTCACCGATGGTGACCTGCGCCGCGCCCTGGATACCGACCTGGACGTTCGCACCGCCAGCATCGCCCAGGTGATGACCCGCAACCCGCGCACCATCGCTGCCGATCAACTCGCCGCCGAGGCCGCGCGGCTGCTGGAAACCCACAAGATCAATGGTTTGATCGTGGTCGACGGCGACAACCACCCCGTCGGCGCCCTGAACATTCATGACCTGTTGCGGGCAAAAGTGGTCTAAACCCCGCACAATCAACGACCTCGGGCCACACACCCGACCTGCCGCAACGGATACTGCCTGCCCATGCCCTACTCGCCGCTCGATCTCTTCCCCGCCAATCTGCATGCCACCGCCAGCGCCATCCGCCTGGCCTGCTTTGACGTGGACGGCACACTGACCGACGGCCGGCTGTTCTATGACCACGCGGGCAACGAGAGCAAGGCCTATTACGTGCAGGACGGGCTGGGCCTGAAGCTGCTGCAGCAGCACGGCATCCACCCGGTGCTGATCACCGCCCGCAACAGCCTGTCGGCGCAGCGCCGCGGCGCCGATCTGGGCATCGACACCCAGATCGCGGTCGGCGACAAGTTGGCCAGCGTGCGCGCTCTGTGCGAACAGCACGGCATTGGCCTGGACCAGGTCGCCTTCATGGGCGATGACCTGCCCGATCTGGCGCCACTGTGCGCGGTCGGCCTGGCGGTAGCGCCGGCCGATGCGCATCCGTGGATCGCCGAGCGCGTGCACTGGCAGACCCGCGCCCAGGGCGGACGTGGTGCTGCGCGCGAACTGTGTGACGTGCTGCTGGCCGCGCAAGGCAAACTGGACGCAGTCCTGGCGAGGTTTTCCTGATGAACTGGCGTTCGGTTCTCGGCATTGGCCTGCTGCTGGCGGCGCTGCTCAGCGGCTGGTCGGCATGGCGCAACCGCGCCAACACCGCACCCTCGGCCATCGAGCAGGGCAGCACCGATTTCACCCTGACCGACTTCGAGATCGTCACCCTGGACAAGGAAGGCCACGAGTCGGTGACCCTGCGCGCGCCGTCGATGGCACGCAGCCGCGCCGACCAGACCTCGACCATCAGCAAGCCGCTGTTCCTGTTGCCCGACGCCGCCGGCCAGCACTGGGAACTGCGTGCAGACACCGGCTGGGTCAGCCCCAAGGGCGAAGAGCTGCGCCTGCGCGGCAACGTCGCCGGCGACAGCCCCAAGGACGGCAAGACCCCGCCAACCACCTTCCGCACTGATGCCCTGGATGTGCTGACCGAGCAGGATCTGGCGCGCACCGAGGGGCTGGTCACGCTGACCCGTCCGGGCCTGTCACAGACCGGAGTCGGCTTCCGTGCCAACCTCAAATCCCAGCAGTATTCACTCCTTTCCCAGGTCAAGACCCGCTATGAACCCAGTGCTGCCCGCTAAGCTCGCGTCGATCACCCTGCTCGCCGCCCTGCTCGCGCCTGGCATGGCGTGGGCCAAGTCGTCAGATCGCAACCAGGCGATGACCATCGACTCGACCAACAGTGACTGCAACATGGTCGGCGACAACGGCAAATGCCGTTTCAGCGGCAATGTGGTGATCACCCAGGGCACCTTGGAAATCCACGCCGACACCGCTGACGTCATTCAGAAGAACGGCGAAACCGAACGCGTCGTGCTGGTTGGCAAGCAGGCCACGTTGAAGCAGCAGATGGACGACAACACCTGGATGAACGCCCGCGCCGACAACCTGGATTACAACGTCGCCACCGAAGTCATCGTGCTCACCGGCAACTACAAGGTTGAATCCGAGCGCGGCACCAATGCCGGCCAGCGCATGGTCTACAACACCCGCAGCGGTGCGATGCAGAGTGGCGGCGACGGCACCCGCGTGCGCACCGTGATCCAGCCCAAGAACAAGGCGCCGGCAGCGGCAGGAGAGGCCAAGTAATGCTCGTCGCCCAAGGCCTGCGCAAGCGCTACAAGAACCGCGAAGTCGTCAAGGACTTCGGGCTGACCCTGGATGCCGGCGAAGTGGTCGGTGTGCTCGGCCCCAACGGTGCCGGCAAGACCACCTGCTTCTACATGATCGTCGGCCTGGTCGCCGCCGATGCCGGCAGCATCGTGCTCGACGGCAAGGACATCACCTCCGAGCCGATGTACGAGCGCGCAAAGTTGGGCGTGGGTTATCTGCCGCAGGAGCCTTCGGTGTTCCGCAAACTCAGCGTGGCCGACAACATCCGCCTGGTGCTGGAACTGCGTACCGACCTCGACAACGCCGGCCGCGAGCGCGAACTATCGTCCCTGCTCGAAGAACTGCAGATAAGCCACGTGGCCGACCAGACCGGCGCCAGCCTGTCCGGCGGTGAACGTCGTCGTTGCGAAATCGCCCGCGCACTGGCTGCCAAGCCACGCCTGATCCTGCTCGACGAACCGTTCGCCGGCGTCGACCCGATCTCGGTCGGCGAGATCCAGCGCATCGTGACCCACCTCAAGCAACGCGGCATCGGTGTGTTGATCACCGACCACAATGTGCGCGAAACCTTGGGAATCTGCGACCGGGCGTATATCCTCGCTGAAGGCAGCGTACTGGCGCAGGGGGCACCGGAAGATCTGCTTGCCAATACTGACGTACGCCGTGTTTACCTCGGGGACGCTTTCACCCTCTGAGTCGCAGCGCCACGTCGGGCCCCTACCCGAACGGAACAGGCATGAAAGCTCGGCTGCAGACATCGATGGGACAGAGCCTGGTGATGACGCCGCAGTTGCGTCAGGCCATACGGCTGCTGCAGATGTCCAGCACCGAGCTGGAGCTTGAACTGACCGAGGCAGTGGAAACCAATCCACTGCTGGAATGGGCAGAGAATGCCGAAAGTGGTGACGGTGACGACACCCCCGCAAGCAGCGCCAACGACGATGCCCCGATCGATCCCGCACAGGGCGAAATCAACGCCGACGGCGAAGATTGGGACGGTGGCGATGAAGACTGGAGCAGTGCTCGCTCCGGCTCCTTCGATGGCGATGAAGACGAGGAACGCGAGCAGGCCGAAGACGGCGACACCCTCGCCGACCACCTGCTGTGGCAGCTGCACCTGACCCACCTGGGTCCGTGTGATCGCGCCATCGGCGTGGCCTTGATCGATGCATTGGATGAAGACGGCTATCTACGCGAGCCCTTGTCGGCAATCGCGCAGACGCTGTTGCCCGAGATCCATGCCGACGAAGACGAGATCGTGGCGGTGCTACGCCAGATCCAACGCTTCGATCCTGCAGGGGTTGGTGCGCGCACGCTGGGCGAATGCCTGAGCCTGCAATTGGACGTATTGCCATGTGAAACCCCTGCACTCGCGCTGGCCAGGCGCATCGCCGATGGCCCGCTGGAGCGCCTGCCGCGCGCCGGTATCAGTGGCATTGCGCAGGAACTGAAACAACCCGTCGCCGACGTGGAAGAAGCGGTGCAGCTGCTGCGCTCACTCGATCCGCGCCCGGGCAAGCAATTGGGGCAGATGAGCTCGGATACCTATGTGGTGCCCGATTGCGTGGTCTGGCGCCAGCGTGGCATCTGGCGCTGCGCGCTGGCCGGCCACGCCGGTCCGCGGGTGGTCATCAATCAAAGCTACGAACAACTGATACGCCGTTGCGGCGATGCCGATGCCAGCTATCTGCGCGCGCAGCTGCAGGAGGCGCGTTGGTTGCTGAAAAGCCTGCAGGCGCGTGGCGAAACCCTGCTGCGCGTAGTCAGCAGCCTGCTGCACCACCAGGCTGGCTTCCTGGAATTCGGCGAACAGGCCTTGCGTCCGCTAACGCTGCGTGAAATCGCAGGTGAGCTGGAACTGCACGAATCCACCATCTCGCGCGCCATCGCCCGCAAATACGTGCGCACACCGCGCGGCACCCTGCCGCTGCGTGCCTTTTTTGCCTCCGGCATTGATACCGAAGGCGGTGGCGAGGCCTCCAGCACGGCCATCCAGTCGATGATCCGCAATCTGATCGATGCGGAAAACCCGCGCAAACCGCTTTCTGACGCCAAGCTGGCTGAGATGCTCAAAACAAGTGGCATACCGGTAGCGCGCCGCACCGTTGCGAAGTATCGTGAGGCCATGAACATCTGTGCCTCCCACGAACGCGTCCGCATCGCCTGAAGCATTCGTTGAGCAGCGCAGGGTTCATCTAGGCAACCCCGAACCACAGGAGGAATCCGATGCGTATCGAGACGTATGGCCAGCAAGTTGAAGTCACGCCTGCCCTGAAGGAGTACGTGGAAACAAAGCTGGAGCGGCTGGGTCGGCACTTCGACCAGCACTGCGAAGTACGAGTCCAGTTGTCCACCCGCAAGCCTGACTACCTCGTCGTCGCCACGGTGAATTTACCCGGGCGCACCCTGCACGCCGATGCTGCCGAACCCACCATGTACGCAGCCATCGACGTACTGGCCGACAAGCTCGACCGACTGGTCATAAAGCACAAGGAAAAGCATCTTCCCCACGCATCGCATGCTCTGCGCGACAATGGCTGATCTTTATACCCAGCCGTAAGCCAACATGCCGTTGACCGACCTGATGGCGGCCGTGAGTACCCAGGTACTCGCGGTCGCTGATCGAGACAGCACCCTTATTGCCGCCTCCCGCCTGCTCGCTTGTCGAGAGGCCGGTGCGGACAGCCTGTTTTTAAGCCTGCGCGAACGTGAAAACGTCGGCAGCACCGCCATTGGCCACGGCATCGCCATTCCCCACGGGCGTTCGGATACCTTGCAGGAACCACGCGGTGCCCTGCTACGACTGCAGGAACCCGTTGATTTCGGCGGCGACGAACCGGTCGACCTGGTCTTCGCGATGGCCGTACCTGCGCATTACACCCACCAGCACCTGATGCTGCTGTCCGAGCTGGCGGAGATCTTTTCCGACGCCGACATCCGTCAGGCATTGCGCGTTGCCCCCGATGCGCAGACCCTCAAAGACATCATCATCAACCCGCAGCAGGCGCGTAGCGGATGAATACCAGCATCACCGCCCAGGAACTCTTCGACCACCAACGCGAGAAGCTTGACCTGCGCTGGGTCGCCGGCCATGCCGGCGCGCAACGGGAGCTGGAGGCCGGCAATACGGTCTCGCGGCGGCCCTCGCTGGCCGGCTACCTCAACACCATCTACCCGAACAAAGTGCAGATCCTCGGCACCGAGGAACTGACCTGGCTGGATTCGCTGGATGCCCGCCAGCGCTGGGAAGTGATCGAGCGCATCATCCAGGCCCGGCCGCTGGCGCTGGTGATCACCAAGAGCCACGGCTGCCCGGAAGACCTGCGCTCGGCCGCCGATGAGTCGCAGACGCCGCTGTGGGTGTCGCCACGCCGTGGCCATGAACTGCTCAACCACCTCAGCTATCACCTGGCCCGCACGCTGGCGCCGCGGGTCATCCTGCATGGCGTATTCATGGAGATCTACTCCATCGGCGTGCTGATCACCGGTGAGGCAGGCTCGGGCAAGAGCGAACTGGCGCTGGAGCTGCTGTCCCGCGGCCATCGGCTGGTCGCCGATGACGCCCCCGAATTCACCCAGATCGCCCCGGACGTGCTCGATGGCACCTGCCCGGAGCTGCTGCAGGACCTGCTGGAAGTGCGCGGGCTGGGCGTACTGAATGTGCGTCAGATGTTCGGTGACACGTCTGTAAAGAAGAACAAGTACCTTCGCCTCATCGTCCACCTGACCAAGCCGATGACCGAACCCAGCAGCTATGGCTATGAGCGCCTGACCGGTGATTCGGGCAAACGCCACGTGCTTGACCTGGACGTGCCGCTGATCACCCTGCCGGTGATGCCCGGGCGCAACCTGGCGGTGCTGACCGAGGCCGCCACCCGCCTGCACATCCTGCGCACCAAGGGCATCGACCCGGCGGCGATGTTCATCGCCCGCCATAGCAACCTGCTGGAGCAACGCAGCTCATGAGTGCGCACCCTGCATCGGTCCTGATCATCGTCAGTGGCCTGTCCGGTTCGGGCAAGTCAGTGGCCTTGAAGACCTTTGAAGACCTGGATTACTACTGCTCGGACAATATCCCGGTAAACCTGCTGCCGGAATTCGTACGTGGCGTACTCGGCGAACGCGATGAGAATCGTCCGCAGCGACTGGTGGTCGGCATTGACGTGCGTGGCCGCAGCGACCTCAGCCAGCTGGCTGTCTGGCGCAAGACCGCGCTGGATTACGGCATCGAGGCGCGGCTGCTGTTCTTCGAAGCCGATGACGACACCTTGCTGGCCCGCTACGCCGACACCCGCCGCCGACACCCGCTGAGCCATCTCGGCCTGTCACTGCCGGAAGCCATTGCCCGCGAGCGCGAGCTGACCGCCCCGCTGCGCCGCGAGGCCGATGCCATCATCGACACCACCCGCCTCAACGTGCACCAGCTGCGCCGCCGGGTGATCACCGAATTTGCGCTCAGCCACGAGAGCAAGCTGTCATTGCTGTTCGAGTCCTTCGCCTACAAGCGCGGCGTGCCGGCCGAAGCCGATTTCGTCTTCGACGCGCGGGTCCTTCCCAATCCGCATTGGGACCCGGAACTGCGCTCGCTGACCGGGCGCGACCGCGAAGTCCGCGAATACCTGGACGCCCAGCCCGAGGTGGTGCGCTACGTCACCCAGCTGCAGGACCTGCTCGATACCTGGCTGCCCAAGCTGGGCAGCGAGACCCGCAGTTACGTCACCGTGGCCTTTGGCTGCACCGGCGGCAAACACCGCTCGGTCTACCTGGCCGAACGGCTGGCCCGGCACGCGCGCGAACAGGGCTGGCAGGACGTGGCCACCTTCCATCGCGAACAGGATTGAACATGTGCCTGCGCAATCACCGCGCAGGCACTGAATGGCACACAGAAGACAGTTTTAAGCGCTATCGCGGACTTGGCCTGACCTGTTAACGTTCAGGGATGACCTGCGGCATTCTCCTTGTAACTCATACCGGTGTCGGCACTTCCCTGCTGGAAGTGACGACCGCCTTGTTGCGGCAACTGCCGCTGAAGACAGAAGCGTTCGAAGTGCCTTTCGACGCCGACCTGGATGCCCTGCTACCGGCCGCTTCTGCGGCGATGCGGCGGGTGGAAGGTGAAGGCGGCGTGTTGATACTGACCGATCTGTACGGCGCCAGCCCGAGCAATCTTGCCGGCAAACTGGCACGCCTGGGCACGCCTACCAAGCGCGTATCGGGATTGAGTCTGGCGATGTTGCTGCGGGTAATGAACTATCCGGAACAGGGATTGGACCAACTGCCCGCCACTGCGGCGGCGGGCGCTCGCAACGGAGTCATCACCGACGATGCTTGAACAAGAACTCATGGTTTCAAACCGGCTGGGGCTGCATGCCCGGGCCACCGCCAAACTGGTGCAGGTGCTGTCTGCCTTCCGCTCCAACGCCACGCTTGTGGCCAAGGGCCGCGAGGTCAACGCCAAGAGCATCATGGGCGTGATGTTGCTGGCCGCCGCCCAAGGCACGCCGGTAACGGTGCGCGTGGACGGCGAAGACGAGGCGGCCGCACTGGAGGCAGTTGCTGCGCTGTTCGAGCGTCGTTTCGACGAGGACAACTGATGCCACAGGCCGCGCGCGCAGCTGCAGCCATTGTGTGGAGCCGGCAGCAATGACCCGTTTATCGGGCCTGCCCGCCTCCCGTGGCAGCGCGCTCGGCCGTGCCCGCGTACGCCTGCCGCATGTGCAGGATATTGGTGAAAAGCGCGTCGCCGCCGCTGCGGTTGAACACGAGCTGGAACGGCTGCACCGTGCCACCGATGCGGCCCGCCAGGAAATGCGCGAGCTGCGCACCCGCCTGCAGGGCGCACTGCCGGCGGAAGTGGGCGAGTTCCTCGACCTGCACGCCATGCTGCTGGACGACCCCGAACTGCTGACCGCGCTGGACGAACTGGTGCGCAGCAAGCGCTACAGCGCCAGCCACGCCCTGCGCATCCAGCGCGACCGCCTGGCCAAGGTGTTCGAGGGCATGGAAGATGCCTACCTGAAGAGCCGGATGGACGACCTGGACCATGTCATTGGTCGCATCCAGTCCTTCCTGCATAAACGCACCACTACCATGAAAGGGCTGGCGGGCGAGATCCTGGTCTGCGAAAACGTCGCTCCGTCGGAACTGGCGCAGCTGCAGGCGCAGGGCGTGGTCGGCATCGTCAGCAGCGCCGGCAGCGTGCTCTCGCACAGCGCCATCCTCGCCCGCAGCCTGCATATGCCGCTGGTAGTGGCTGCGACTGCGGTGCTGCAGAAAGTCAGCGATGGCGATGTATTGATCCTGGACGGCGTCAGCGGCGAGATCGTGGTCGATCCGGCCCCGGACGACCTGCGCCAGTACCGCCTGCGCCAACGCGAACTGGCCCGTGAGCAACGGGAGCTTGGGCGTTTGCGGGCAAAACCCACCCGCACCCTCGATGGCGCGGAGATCACCCTGCTGGCCAATGCCGAGTCGCATGACGACGTGGCCCAGGCGCATGCGCTGGGTGCCCGTGGCCTCGGCCTGTACCGCACCGAATTCCTGTTCATGCAGCGCAACCAGCTGCCTGACGAAGAAGAACAGTTCCGTGTCTACCGCGACACCGTGCTGGGCATGAGCGGCCGCCCGGTCACCATCCGCACCCTGGACCTTGGCGCGGACAAGGCCGACCGCACCGGTCTGGTACTCAGCAGCGAAGAAAATCCCGCACTCGGCCTGCGTGGCGTGCGCCTGTCGCTGGCCCGGCCGAAAGTCTCCGACACCCAGCTGCGGGCCATCCTGCGCGCTTCCGGCTATGGCCCGCTACGCATCCTGGTGCCGATGCTGACCACCCGCGAGGAAATCATGGCGGTGCGCCGGCGGCTGTCGCGGTTGGCCGCGATCCTGCGCAATGACGGTCATGAGGTCGCGGAGAACATTCCGGTCGGGGCGATGATCGAGGTGCCGGCAGCGGCCATCGCACTGGAGACCTTCATCGACCAGGTCGACTTCCTGTCGATCGGCACCAACGATCTGGTCCAGTACCTGCTCGCCGCCGACCGCAACAACGACGCCGTGGCCGAGCTGTACTCGCCGCTGCATCCGGCGGTGCTGCGGCTGCTGTGGCAGGTGATCGATACCGCGCAGCGGCACGACACGCCGGTGGCGGTCTGCGGTGAAATGGCAGGTGACGCGCATATGACAGCCCTGCTGCTGGCGCTGGGGCTGACCGAGTTCAGCCTGCACCCGGCGACCTTGCTGGAAGTGCGACGCGCCATCCGTGAGGTCAACTTGGCCGAGCTGCGCCTGCAGGCCCCGCAGTTGTTGGCTGCACGCGACCGCCGCGGCATTGAACGCTGGGTCGCCAGCATCGCCGGAAACTGACTCCGCTAACGCGGGTTATATGCAAGCGCGCGCGCCGCACGCGATAATGGCGGGCTAGACACCACCGATGGCGCCTGCCGCCACCGACTGCGGCCATCACCACTCCGGGAGCTGCGCATGGCCGAAGCCGTACGCCACGACAAGACCGCACGTCAGCTGCGCCTGCTTTCCGATGCGTTGGACAGCGGCCGCCTGGGCCCGGTGCGTCGCCTGGTCAACACCTTGTCGCCGGCCGAGATCGGCAACCTGCTCGAATCGCTGCCGCCAGGCAAGCGCGAAGTGGTGTGGGGCCTGGTCGATGCCGAGGATGATGGTGAGGTGCTGGTGCATGTCGGTGAAGACGTGCGCGAGAGCCTGTTGGCGGACATGGACGCGGACGAGATCATCGCCGCAGTCGAAGACCTGGACATCGACGATCTTGCCGATCTGGTCGAGGACCTGCCCGACACCGTCATCGACGAAGTGCTCAAGTCGATGGACCGCGAGAACCGCGAGCGGCTTGAGCAGGTGCTGTCCTACCCGGAAGACACCGCCGGCCGTTTGATGAACCCCGACGTGGTCACCGTGCGCGCCGACGTCAACGTCGACGTGGTGCTGCGCTACCTGCGCCTGCGCGGCGAGCTGCCTGACCACACCGATCACCTGTTCGTGGTCAGCCGTCGCCACCAGTACTTGGGCCGCCTCTCGCTGGCTTCGCTGGTCACCCACGAAGACACCACCCCGATCAACCGCCTGATCGATGACGAACAGCCGGCCATCGACGTGGGCGAAAGCGCCGACGAAGTAGCCCGCCAGTTCTCCGATCACGACTGGGTCTCGGCACCGGTGGTGGATGACAACAACATCCTGATCGGCCGCATCACCATCGATGACGTGGTCGACATCATCCGTGGCCAGGCCGATCACCAGGCCTTGGGCGCGGCCGGCCTGGACGAGGACGAAGACCTGTTCAGCCCGGTCTGGCGCGCCATGCGCCGCCGCCTGATGTGGCTGTCGGTCAATCTGTGCACCGCCTTCCTCGCCTCCAGCGTGGTCGGCCACTTCGAAGGGACCATCGACAAGCTGGTGGCGCTGGCGGTACTGATGCCGATTGTCGCCGGCCTCGGCGGCAATGCCGGTACCCAGGTGCTGGCGCTGATGATCCGCGGCCTGGCCTTGGGCCAGGTTGGCGCCTCCAATGCCCGCACCTTGTTGTGGAAGGAATTGCGTGTAGCCCTGCTCAATGGTGTGGTGCTGGGCACCGTGCTCGGCCTGATCGTGTTGGCGTGGTTCCACATGCCCGGGCTGTCGCTGGTGATCGGCATCGCGCTGACCTTCAATCTATTGTTTGCCGCATCGGCCGGCGTATTGGTGCCATTGACGCTGAAGCGACTCGGCTTCGACCCGGCATTGGCCAGCGGTATCTTCCTGACCGCAGTCACCGACTCGATGGGCTTCTTCACCTTCCTCGGCCTGGCCACGCTGGTGCTGCTGCACTGATTGCGAAACCGTAGCCCGGGTAAGCGCCAGCGCACCCGGGGCTTTCCGCGAAGAACTCCCGGGTGCGCTTCCGCTTACCCGGGCTACATTTCCCCGCTCTTGTTTCAGGCCCTGCCCATGACCATCACCGTCAACGACTACTACCAGAGCGGCTGGCGCGAAGAGCTGCACAACTGCCCTGCCTGCGAATGGAAAGGCAACTCACGGCAGATGGAAATGGAGCTGCACGACGAGCAGACCGAATACGCCTGCCCCGAATGCGAGTACCCACTGCTGGTAGTGCAACACCCGGACCTGGCCCAGGTGCAGGCCGCCGCCGCAGCTGGCAATGAAGAAGCCCAGCAGCAGCTGGCAATCCTGGCAATGGCGCCGCGCGGCTGAGCGCCTGCACCGGCGCCCCTACCGATTCGCGGCGGCTCCGGCTACGCTGACGTCCACATCGCTACGCGGGGGACGTATGCGTTATCTGCTTTGTATTGTTCTGGCGTTGGCTTGCGCCAACGCACTCGCCGACGAACCCGTCGATCCGGTCACGCTCAGCACCACACAGATCTACTCGCAGCCAGGTGAGCCAGCGCTGGGCAAGGAGTTGCGTGCTTCCGTACAGGAGGCCGGCACCCTGAATGTGAAAGGCGAGCATGCCCAGGCCAAAGCCCTGCTACTCGACGCCGCGCGCCAATGCGACGCCTACCGCGCTGCACCAGGACGGCGTTCGCTGAGCTTCCGCACGCAGCGGCAATACGAGCTTTACCTGCGCGACCACGGCGACGGTGAGCCCATCGACTGGCTGGACAGTGCCTGTGCCAACGTCTACATCCAGCTGGGCTACATCGCCGTGGAACTGCGCGATGCGCCGCAGGCAATACGATGGCTGGACAAGGCCCACGCAACCGCGCCCTATGAGCCGGAAGCGCTGACCGAACGCGGCGCGGCGCTGAACATGAGCAAAGACTGGTCGGCAGCGCTGAGCAGTTACCAGCAGGCGCTGGCATTAACCCGCAGCCATCCTGAAGCAGCGTACGCCGAGGCGCTGGCACTGCGCGGAACCGGCTATGCCTTGATTGAGCTGGGTGACTTGGACGCAGCCCAGACAGCGTACGAAGAGTCGTTGGCACTGGAACCCGGCAACAAAGTCGCCGAGAACGAAATGACCTACATCCGCCAGCAACGCAAGCGTCAGGCAGGAAAACCATAACCGCCCCGGTAGTGCCGAGCCATGCTCGGCAGAGGCTTTCCCGGTAATGCCCCAGCGCAGCTGCATAGTGCCGAGCCATGCTCGGCAGAGGCTCTCCCGGTAATGCCCCAGCCGAGCATGGCTCGGCTCTACATTCGGGTCTCCTGCAATCCCGATCGGCTTGTGGGAGCGGCGTAAGCCGCGAAGCTGGGAGTGGTTGAAAGGCTCAAGAGCCACCCCCTCCCCAGCCCTCCCCTCCGCCGTTGGCGCAAGGGAGGGAGCACATCATCAACCCAACAGGGTTTCCAACACCGCCATGCGCACCGCCACGCCATTGGCGACCTGGCGCAGCACCCACGACTGCGGACCATCGGCCACTTCGTCGGTGACTTCCACGCCGCGGTTGATCGGGCCCGGGTGCAGCACCGCTGCGTCCTTGGCCGCGCGCTTCAGGCGCTCGCTGTTGAGGCCGTACTGCGCGTGGTACTGCTCCAGCGATGGCACCAGGCCTTCTTCCATGCGCTCGCGTTGCAGACGCAGCATCATCAGCGCATCCACGCCTTCCAGCATCGCGTCGAAATCATGGCCGACCACGCAGCCATCAAGGATTCCATCCTCCGGCAGCAGCGATTGCGGGCCGCAGACGCGGATCTCGCCGACGCCCAGGGTGCGCATCGCCTGCAGATCGGTACGCGCAACACGCGAGTGCTTTACGTCGCCGACGATCACCACTTTCAGCTTGGAGAAATCGCTGCCCTTGGCCTGCCGCAGGGTCAGCATGTCGAGCAGGCCCTGGGTCGGGTGCGCGCTGCGGCCGTCGCCGGCATTGATCAGCGCGGTACCTTCGCCAGCCACGCCAGCCAGTTCGGCCACCGCACCATCGTCCGGGTGGCGCACGATGAAGCCGCGCACGCCCATCGCTTCCAGATTCTTCAGCGTGTCGCTGGCGGTCTCGCCCTTGCGCGCAGAAGAGGTGGAAGCATCGAAATTCAATACGTCAGCACCCAGCCGCTGCGCCGCCAGCTGGAATGAGCTGCGGGTGCGGGTGGAGGGTTCGAAGAACAGCGTGCAAACACCAGTGCCAGCCAGCACCGCGCGCTTGTTGTTGATACGGCCGACCGCGGCATCGCGGATCTGGCCAGCACGGTCGAGCAGCTGCAGCAGGGTTTCCCGCGGCAAACCATCCAGGGTCAGCAGGTGGCGCAGGCGTCCTTGGGCATCAAGTTGCGAAGCGGTCATGGCAGGGTCTTCGACAGTCAGGAAATAGGGGTGGCTTCGTGCGGCGCCGACAACCAGCGCTCGATGATGACGGCGGCGGCAACGGCGTCGAGGTTGGCGGCATCGCGGCGGCGCTTGCGGCCTTCGGCGCGCTCCACCGCAAAACGCTGCGCGGCCTCGACCGAGCTGGAACGCTCATCCACCAGCAATACCGGCACCTTGTAGCGCTGCTGCAACTGCCTGGCAAAGGCATGCGCGCGCTTGCGGTTGGGCTGGTCCTCGCCTTCCAGAGTGAGCGGATCGCCAACGATCATGCCTTGCGGCCGCCATTCCTTGTGCAGCTTGTCCAGCGCGTTCCAGTCCGGACCATTGCCATGCACATCGACGACCGCGATCGCGCGCGCGCCAACACCCAGCGAGCTGCCGATGGCAACGCCGATGCGGCGCGAGCCGACATCGAAACCCAGTACCGTGCTGCTGGTGGAAAGTGCGCTGGACTCAAGCACGGCCGCTATACCCGGTGACCAGGAACAGATCCACGCCGATGCGCGAGCCGGCAAGCTGCCAGCGCTCGTCCAGCGGCGTTTCGAACAGCACAGTGGCGTCGGCAGGCACGGTCAGCCAGCTGTTGTCGGCCAGCTCCTGCTCCAACTGCCCTTCGCTCCAGCCGGCACAGCCAAGCGTAACCAGCGCATTGCGCGGGCCTTCGCCACGCGCCATCGCCTCGAGGATATCGCGGGAGGTGGTCAGGTAGAGACCATCGGCCACTTTCAGGCTGGAATCCCATGCGCGGGCATCGTCATGGATGACGAAACCACGCTCGGTGTGCACCGGGCCGCCATTGAGCACCGGCACGGCGCGCAGGTCGCCGTCGTCGGTATCGATCTCCATCTGCGCGAACACGTCGCCCAGGGTGAAATCGGAAGGCTGGTTGACCACGACGCCCATCGCGCCGTTGTCATCGTGCTGGCAGATCAAGGCCACGCTGCGGGCAAACAGTGGATCGACAAGCGATGGCAGCGCCACCAGCAGATGGTTGGATAGAGGTGGTGACAGCGCAGACATGTCTGCATTCTACCGGCTGCGGCCGTCCGCCGCCTCGTAGCGGCGATAATCCGGGCTTCCTTAACGCGGAGATACCCATGACCTATTACTGTGATTTCGCCCCGGGCCACCCCGTGCACGGGCCGTACCACGAGAACGAGTATGGCTTTCCGCAGCGCGATGAACGCGAGCTCTTCGAGCGCCTGCTGCTGGAGATCAACCAGGCCGGTTTGAGCTGGGAAACCATCCTGCGCAAGCGTGAAGGCTTCCGCAGCGCCTACAGCGGCTTCGATGTGGACGCGGTGGCGGCCTATGGGGAAGCGGATATCGCCCGCCTGCTGGCCGACGCCAGCATCATCCGCAACCGGCTCAAGGTGGCAGCGGCCATCCACAACGCGCAGGTGATCCAGGGCTTGCGTGCCTCGCATGGGGGCTTTGCGCAGTGGCTGGATGCGCACCACCCGCTGAGCAAGGCGGAGTGGGTGAAGCTGTTCAAGAAGACGTTCCGGTTCACCGGTGGCGAGATCACCGGTGAGTTCCTGATGAGCCTGGGCTACCTGCCCGGAGCGCACCGGGAGGATTGCCCGGTGATGGTGAAGATTGCAGCGATTGGGCCGGCTTGGATGGGGCGTTAATTTACCTGGGCGCTGTTGACTTGAGCGGGAGCTGGAAGCAACAGCAAGAGCACCCCTCCCCGGCCCTCCCCTTCGCTGCGCGAAAGGGAGGGGGAAGAGCGGCCTCCGCCAAGATTAAGGCTTCGGCTTCGGCTTCGGCTTCTGCTTTCGCTTTCGCTTTGGCTCTGGCCCCTCCCTTTCGCGCAGCGAAGGAGAGGGTTCGGGAGGGGTGATCTTGATCTTGATCTTGCCCCAACAAAAAAACCGCCCCAAAAGGAGCGGCTTTTCAAACCACCAAACCCGTCAGACTCAGCGAACCTCGGCAATCTCCACGCCGTCCAGACCCTGCGACAAGGTCTTGGCATCACCGCCCTGCGACAGCTTGATGCGCAGGCGCACCTCATTCTGCGAATCGGCATAACGCAAGGCGTCGTCGTAGCTGATCTCGCCGGCCTGGTACAGCTCGAACAGGCTCTGGTCGAAGGTCTTCATGCCCAGCTGCACGGAATCCTTCATCACTTCCTTCAGCTTGTGCACTTCGCCGTCGCGGATGTAGTCCTGCACCAGCGGCGTGCCCAGCAGGATTTCCATCGCCACGCGGCGGCTCTTGCCGTCCGGGGTCGGTACCAGCTGCTGTGCCACCACGCCCTTCAGGTTCAGCGACAAATCCATCAGCAACTGGTTGCGGCGGTCTTCCGGGAAGAAGTTGATGATGCGGTCCATCGCCTGGTTGGCGTTGTTGGCATGCAGCGTGGCCAGCACCAGGTGCCCGGTTTCAGCGAATGCGACCGCGTGATCCATGCCCTCGCGGGTACGGATTTCGCCGATCATGATCACGTCCGGCGCCTGTCGCAGCGTGTTCTTCAACGCCGCTTCCCAGCTGTCGGTATCGATGCCGACTTCGCGCTGGGTCACGATGCAGCCTTCATGCTTGTGCACGAATTCGATCGGGTCTTCGATGGTGATGATGTGGCCGGTCGAGTTCTGGTTGCGGTAGCCGATCATCGCCGCCAGCGAGGTCGACTTGCCGGTACCGGTGGCGCCGACGAACAGGATGATGCCGCGCTTGGTCATGGCCAGCGTCTTGATCACCGGCGGCAGGCTCAACTCTTCGACGGTGGGAATGCGCGTCTCGATACGACGCAGCACCATGCCCACCTGGTTGCGCTGGTAGAAGCAGCTCACACGGAAGCGGCCCACGCCGGAGACGCCAATGGCGAAATTGCATTCGTGGGTTTTTTCAAATTCCTCGCGCTGCGACGGCGTCATCACGTTGAGCACCATGTCGCGGCTTTGCTGCGCCGTCAGCGGTGTCTGGGTGATAGGCGACAGCTTGCCGTTGACCTTCATCGACGGCGGCATGCCGGCGGTGATGAAAAGGTCCGACGCCTTCTGGTGCGCCATCAGCTTGAGGAACGAAGTGAAATCAATAGTGCTCATGTCTGGCTCCCGATGGAGAGCCGGGACAGGGCGTGGGATGACTCCACGGCGCCCCGTCGATTCCGGCTTTTGCGAATCCCGAATTCCGAATCTCTAATCCCGAAACCTGGAATTACTCGAACAGACGCTTGTCCTTGGCGTATTCCTTGGCCTGGTTGCGCGTGACCAGGCTGCGCTTGACCAGATCCTGCAGGTTCTGATCCAGCGTCTGCATGCCCACCTGCTGGCCGGTCTGGATGGACGAGTACATCTGCGCCACCTTGTCTTCGCGGATCAGGTTACGGATAGCAGGTGTTGCCACCATGATTTCGTGCGAGGCCACACGGCCACCACCAACGCGCTTGAGCAGTGCCTGCGAAATCACCGCACGCAGCGACTCGGACAGCATCGAGCGCACCATCGGCTTTTCGCCAGCCGGGAACACGTCGATGATACGGTCGATGGTCTTGGCCGCCGAGCTGGTATGCAGGGTGCCGAACACCAGGTGGCCGGTTTCTGCCGCGGTCAGCGCCAGGCGGATGGTCTCAAGGTCACGCAATTCGCCGACCAGGATGATGTCCGGGTCTTCACGCAAGGCCGAGCGCAGTGCTTCGTTGAAGCCGTGCGTATCGCGGTGCACTTCGCGCTGGTTGATCAGGCACTTCTGCGAGGTGTGCACGAATTCGATCGGATCCTCGACGGTGAGGATGTGACCGTATTCGTTCTTGTTGATGTGGTCGATCATCGCCGCCAGCGTGGTCGACTTGCCCGAACCGGTCGGGCCGGTGACCAGGATCAGACCCTGCGGCTGTTCGATCAACTCACGGAAGATCGGCGGGCAGGCCAGGTCTTCCAGCGTCAGCACTTCCGAAGGAATGGTACGGAACACCGCACCGGCACCACGGTTCTGGTTGAACGCATTGACACGGAAGCGCGCCAGCGAGGGAATCTCGAACGAGAAGTCGACCTCGAGGAATTCTTCGTAATCACGCCGCTGCTTGTCCGACATGATGTCGTACACCAGCGCGTGCACTTGTTTGTGGTCCAGGGCCGGGATGTTGATGCGACGGACGTCACCGTCCACGCGGATCATCGGCGGCAGGCCAGCGGAGAGGTGGAGGTCCGAGGCCTTGTTCTTGACCGAGAACGCCAAAAGTTCAGCGATATCCATACGCGCTCTGTCCCCTGCGTTGCGAGTATATGTAAGGTGTTTCCCCTGGCCGGCAGTATAGCCTTCCCACGTAAGAGGTTGATGTTTTGCAAACGGTCCCTTTAGCCACCCTCCGCCAGCAGATCGACGCTGCTTCCCGCCCCTCCCGGGCAGTCCGCCTGCTGGCCGTTTCCAAGCTGCAGCCGGCAGCGGCGGTGGCCGGCCTGGCCGCGCAAGGACAGCGCGCCTTTGGTGAAAACTATGTGCAGGAGGCTGCCGCCAAGATCACCGAACTGGCCGGGCTGGGCCTGGAGTGGCACCTGATCGGCCACCTGCAGTCCAACAAGGCCGAGCTGGCCGCACAGGTCTTCGACTGGGTGCAGACCGTGGACCGAAGCAAGCTGGTCGGCGCCCTGGCCAAGGCCCGCCCGTCCGCTTTGCCCCCCCTCAACGTGCTGATCCAGGTCAACATCGACGACGAGGACAGCAAGCACGGCTGCGCCCCGGAGCAGGTCGCTGCCCTGGCTGCGGCCATCGCCAGCGAACCACGGCTCTGCCTGCGTGGTCTGATGGCGATCCCGGCGCCGTTCCCGGAAGCGGCCAAACGCCAGGCCGCGTTTGCACGGATGCAGGATCTGTTTACCGACCTGGCCGCGCATTACCCGCAGGTCGATACACTTTCGATGGGCATGAGCAGTGACTTCGCCGAAGCCATCGCCGCCGGCTCGACCATGGTCAGAGTTGGCACCGCCTTGTTCGGCCAACGCCCTTCCCCTTGATCGCACCGAGATTGGATTGATGACCAGCAGCCCGCACACAGACCTCCCCGACACCCAGCTCCCCGACACCGATGTCGCCTTCATCGGCGGCGGCAACATGGCGCGCAGCCTGATCGCCGGTTTGCTGCGACGCGGCATGGCTGCCAGCCGCATCCATGTGGCCGAACCGGTCGCCGCCCTGCGCGAAGCACTGGCGCAGGACTTCGGCGTGCAGGTCTACAACGCGGCTGAAGCCGCCGCCGCCCATGCCGGGCTATGGTTGATGGCGGTCAAGCCGCAGGTGATGCGTACCGTCTGCGAGGCCTTGAGTCCCATCGCCGCCGCACAGCAGCCAGTGGTCGCCTCGATCGCCGCCGGCATCACCGCCGCGCAGCTCGAACGCTGGCTGGGTGGCAACCAGGCCATCGTCCGCGCCATGCCCAACACCCCCGCCCTGCTCGGTGCCGGCGTCACCGGTCTGTTCGCCAACCCGCGCGTATCCACCGCCCAACGCGCGCAGACCGAGCAGGTCCTTGCCAGCGCAGGCCGCACGGTCTGGATCGAGAGCGAGGGACTGATGGATGCGGTGACTGCCGTCTCCGGCAGCGGCCCGGCCTATATCTTCCTGCTGGCCGAGGCGATGGAAGCCGCAGCACTGGAGCAAGGCCTGCCGGCGGATGCGGCGCGCACGCTGGTGTTGGACACCGTCCTCGGCGCCGCGCGCATGCTGACCGAAGCCGGCGAAGCCCCGGCCGAACTGCGCCGCCGCGTCACCTCGCCGGGCGGCACAACCCAGGCAGCCATCGAAACCTTCCAGGCCGGCGGCTTTGAAGCGCTGACCGCGCGCGCCATCGATGCTGCAGCGAAACGCGGCAAAGAGCTTTCTGCTGCGAACGATTGAGTAGCAAGAACGCTGCAAGTTGTAAGCAATGCCAAGCCCCCTCCCCTTGTGGGATGAGAGGGGCAGTTTGCGAACCACCGGTTCGCTGCCCATCGAACGCCCTTGCGCTGGCGCAAGGGCCGGGGCGCGGAGCGGGGGTTCGGGAAAGGGGCAAGGCGAAGCCTTGCAGCTTTCAAGCAATCAAGAAGGCCCAATCCAGCACCACAGCCCAAGGACACCAACACCATGCCCCGGTTCGCCCTAACGCTGTCCTCCTCCCTGCTACTTACCCTTGCCGCCTGCTCCGCAGAGCCCTCCCCACGCGCAGCCGTCATCCAACAAGCGCAGCCCAGCCACGCCGACCTCGGCAAGCTGCGCGTGCACTACAACCTGCTACCAACCCTGGCCATGAATGACGCAGTCGCCCGCAGCTATCAAGTGCAACGCGAAGCCGACCGCGCACTGTTGGTGGTTGCACTACGACAACTGGAACAAGGCGAAGAAATCCCAGCCGAAGGCAAGGTACAAGCCATCGCCACCGACCTTTCCGGCAAGCGCCAACAGATTGACTTGCGTGCGGTGCGTACCGGTTCCTATACCGATCTGATCGGTGTACTCGACGCGCATCCACGCGATCAACTGCGCGTGGATCTGCAGATAAGCGCGGATGCAGGCGCGGGAAACGTTCGCTTCGAGCGGAATTTCTGAATCCCGCCGAAACAATAAGCATCGTCTTGTTTGTTGTTTCAGCGCCGTATTCGCCGTTGGAAATGCTGCTGGAAAAGCACGCATTTCCTTTCCCAATCAATTTGATATGACCGCGCAGCGGCGATCACGTCGCAACCTGCACGGCTGATGCGCCCTGCCCGCGCACATCACAAAGTCAAATTGACATGGAATTAACACAAACCATACTGACCGCCTTTCCAATTCCGCGCAGGCCTCAGAAACGTGGCTTGCGACGGGCAGAGTGACGTACTTGCCAGTCCACAACTCCCCTACTCCGTTGCTGCAGCTGCAAGGCTGGGGCATGCGCCGTGGCCAACGCACCGTGCTGGCATCGATTGATCTGGACATCAGCGGCACCGGCATCGTGGTGTTGATGGGCCCGGGCGGCACCGGCAAGTCCTCGTTGCTGCAGGCGCTGTCCGGGCAAAGCAATGCACATGGCGAGCGCTGGGGCTCGCTGCTGTTCCAGGGTGCAGCGCTGGAAGCGGCAACGCAGCCACCGGTACTGGTGCAACAACACGCACGCGAACTTGGCTTCAGCGTGCTGGAAAACCTCAGCGCCGCGCTGCGCCCGCAATCAGGCAACAAGCCACAGGCATTGCGCGAACAGATCGACGCACGCCTGCAGGCCTTGGGCGCCAACGCTTTGGCCGCGCATCTGCAGCAGCGGGTGATCGACCTGCCGCGCGGACTCGCTCGTCAGGTCGCCATCCTGCGGGCTGCTTTCAGCGGCAGTCCACTGCTGTTGATCGACGAGCCGACCAGCGAACTGGAGTCGACCGACGCCGAAGCCGTGCTCACGCTGATTGAACGTCTATCCGCCACGCACTGCTGCCTGGTCAGCCTGCACCATCAAGGCCAGGCACGACGTATCGCTTCGCGGGTGATTCTGCTGGCCGGCGGCCAGGTGCAGGTTGATGCACCCGTGAAGGCCTTCTTTGCCAATCGCGGGCAGCACGCTGTGCTGGCGCAGTTCCTGCGCACCGGCAGCTGCCATGTACCGGCACCGGATGCACGTGCCGAGGAACTGGCCGATGGTGTTGCTGCGCCTGGGCCAGTTGTCATCGCTGAGAAAGCACCAGGCCGAACTGTCGGCGCTGCAGCCGAGACTTCCATTCCTCGTCCGTTGCCAGCATCTACACCTGCATCAGTCCGTCTTTCCGCCACGCCCTCGCGGCGCGGCCCAAACGGCTTCCATTGGCTGGTGCCGGGCAAGCTCGCCGGCTGCCCGATGCCCGGTGTGGTATTCGCCATCGATCACGATCTGGCGTTGCTGCGTGGCATGGGCGTGACCGTGCTGGTCAACCTGACCGAACGCGAGATGTCGGCCGAACGACTGGCTCCCTACGGGCTGCGCAGCTATCACCTGGGCATCGTTGACCGCGGCGCACCGCCCTTGCTGTGGGCCAAGCTGCTGCTGGCCAAGATCGAGGTGATGCTGCGCGAAGGCGAAGTCGTCGCCGTGCACTGCCTGGCCGGCCTTGGCCGAACTGGCATGGTGCTGGCCGCGTGGTTGATCCGCGAAGGGCTCACCGCCAATGAGGCACTGCGCCGCCTGCGCACCTTGGACCCAGGCTTCGTGCAGTCGCAGGAGCAGGAAGACCTGCTGCATGCGCTGGAAGAAAACCTGCTGATCCGCGCCTGCGATTGATCAACCCCTGAGTGATGCCGGGTCGCACTGCGGCCTGCGGGCATCGCTTTTCCTTTTTCTCCCCCTTCCGCAAGGATTCCCCATGTCGCTCGACACCACCCTGCAGCAATCCGTTGCCTCCATCCCCGAATGCGTGGCCGCCGGCTACGTCGACATCAGCTCCGGCATGCTGCTGTCGGTACGCACCGTCGATTCGCATCCGCGCGAAGTGCTGGATCTGGTCGCCGCCGCCACCGCCGACCTGTACCAGGGCCCGAACATCCGCAGCATCGAACAGATGTTCCGCCGCGCACGCGGCCTGGAAGACCAGGAAGGCGCGCACTACTTCCAGGAAATCATCGTCAACAGCGAGAACCTGATCCACGTCTTCATGCGCGGCAAGCGCTACCCGGACTACGTGATGGTGTTCGTCTGCCGCCGCACCGCGAACCTCGGCATGGTACTGACCCGCTCGCGTCTGGCGATGCCGCTGATCGAGGCGGAAATCTGATCGATCCGGGCCACGCAATGTGGCCCAGGCTGCAAGCACTGCTGGTGTGTCGTCCGATACCCGGCAGCTTGCCGATCCACTCTCGCAACGTTAGCCCACGCGTTGCGGGCCTTCGCCACGCTGCCCCAGCACGTCCTGCGGATTCAGCAGGCCGCAGCGCTTCAGCGACAGGCAGCCGCAGCCGATGCAATCACTGAGCTGGTCCCGCATGAACTGCAGCGTTGCGATGCGCTCGTCCAGTTCCTTGCGCCAGCGCGCCGACATCTTCGCCCAGTCAGCCTTTGTGGGCGCGCGCCCTTCCGGCAATTCCGCCAGACGCTCGGCGACCGCCTGCAACGGCATGCCCACGCGCTGCGCGGCCTGGATCAGTGCCAAGCGCCGCAGCACATCACTCTGGAATCTTCGCTGATTGCCGGCAGTGCGCTGGCTGTGGATCAGTCCTTTGCGCTCATAGAAGTGCAAGGCCGACACCGCAACACCGCTGCGCCGGGCCACTTCACCTACACTCAGTTCCCGCGTGGACATCACTTGACCTCAACCATGGTTGAGGTGTGATGCTGCACGCCCCCCAGCCGCAACTCAAGCAGCAGCGTCGCATCATGAGTTCCCAAAGCATCGCCCCGGCCCCGCCGGCAACTACCTCCATCCTCGCCCCGCAATACCGTGCCACCACCTTCGGCATGGTCGCGCTGATCTCGCTGATCGCCTTCGAGGCGCTGGCCGTGGCGGCCGCCATGCCCAGCGTGGCCCAAGCCTTGGACGGATTGCGCCTGTATGCGCTGGCCTTCGGCGGCGCCCTGGCCACCAGCGTCATCGGCATGACCCTGGCCGGCCGCATGTGCGACCGGCAAGGCCCGGCGCGACCGTTGTGGCTGGGCCTGGGCAGCTTCCTGATTGGCCTGCTGCTGGCCGGTTTGGCGCCGCGTATGGATGTATTGATCGTCGGGCGCCTGCTGCAAGGCGTCGGCATCGGAGCGATCTCGGTATCGCTGTATGTACTGGTGGCGCGCACCTATCCGGAAGCGCTGCGCCCCAAGGTGTTCGCAGCCTTCTCCGCCGGCTGGGTCGTACCCTCGCTGATCGGTCCCGGCCTGAGCGGCCTGATCGTGCAGCACCTGAGCTGGCGCTGGGTCTTCCTCATCGTGCCGGTGTTGGCCTTGCCGGCGGCCTGGCTGCTGTTGCCGGCCTTGCGCAGTACCCAAACCAGCATCCGTCGCGATGTCGAGCAACGACCGGTGGTGCGCTGGGCGATTGGCACGGCACTGGCGGCGCTGTTGCTGTATGTCGGCGGACAGCTGCAAGGCATGCAGGCACTGGCGGTGATGGCAGTGGCGGTGGCCGCGCTGATCTTCTGCGCCCGGCACCTGTTGCCCAGCGGCACCTTGCTGCTGCGCCGCGGCCTGCCCAGCGTGATCGCCTTGCGCGGCATTGCCGCCTCGGCCTTCTTTGGTGCCGAAGCCTTCCTGCCACTGCTGCTGCAGCGCGAGCGCGACCTGTCGCCGCTGTGGGCGGGCGCAGCACTGAGTCTGGGCGCGCTGGGCTGGTTCTCCGGCTCGTGGCTGCAAGGCCACCAGCACTTTGGCTGGCGCCGCACGCACATGCTGCAGGTCGGCACCTGGCTGATGCTGGCCGGTCTGTTGATCACTGTGCTCACGCTGTATCCGGGTGTGCCCTTGATGCTGGCACTCGCCGGCTGGTCGCTCACCGGGCTGGGCATGGGCCTGATCTATCCCAGCCTGTCGGTGCTGACCTTGTCGCTGTCGGCGCCGCACGAGCAAGGTGCAAACAGCTCGGCCTTGCAGCTGAGCGAAGGCATCGCCGTCGCCTCGACGCTGGCGATCTCCGGCTCGCTGTTCGCCGCGACGGTCGGCGGCAATGAAACCACCGGCTATCTGCTGTGCTTCGTGGTGACCCTGCTATTGGCGGCGATGGCGACCATGGTTGGTCGCCGCATCGGCTGAGCGGCGTTCGATCACGCAGCTCCGCAATCTCCTGCGTCGCAGCTCTACGCGACGATCTCCGGCTTGATCCATTGCCCGGGCTGCACGCAGCCCGGCATAGGCTCAGTGCGCAGCGTCCACGCCTTCCACTTCCAGCAGGTCCTTGCGCAGGATGCGCCGCACTTCCAGCACCGCTTCCGGTGTTTCCTGCACGCTGTGGCCGGACACGATCACCTTCTCAGACAAGGCGCCATCCAGATGCGCGCTCCAGTACGGCACCAGCCCGTCGTCGGACTGTGCGGTCGGCACGTCAGCTTTGCGCTTGGCGATGATCGAGTGGTACTTCAGGCCCGGTTGGATCGGTAGTGCCGAAGACGCCTCGATGAAGGGATCGCTGGCCTTCAGGTTCTCGATGCTGTTGGTGATCACCGGCTCCTTGGGCTTCTTCGTGCCATCGGCTTCGCCCGGGTCCTGCAGCGCCATGAAGGCGTCACCGAAGGCACCAAGAATCGTCAGCGGCAAGCGCACCAGCCTGCCGATCAAACGGCCGAGCCGGTTGCCAGCCGCATCCGTGCCCTTGTGCGGCGAGGCCAGGAAAATCGCCCGCTCCACGTTCGGCTGCGGAGTGAAGTGCAGCACCGGCCCGAGCTTGGCTTCTACCCGCGCCAAGCGCTCGCCCTGCAGGTTGTAGCGCTGGCGGGTGTTTTCCCACAGCACATCGCCCGAGTCACTGAGCATCAGGCGTGCGATCACGCCGCCCATGCTGTGGCCGATGAACACCATGTCATGCGATGCCGGCGCCGTGCTCTTGGGATCGAAGTGATGCAGCGTGCTGTTGAAGGCCTTGCTGATGGTGTAACGGTTCAAGGCGATCGGCGCATTGGTCGGGTAATACACCGACCACACCTGGTAATGCTCGCGCATCTCCTCGTCGCCCATGATCTCGTTGGCCAGGTTCACCCAAGCCTCCGGGCTGCTGGCCAGACCGTGCAGCATGAAGATGATGCGCTTGTTCGGATCGTAGGGCTGCATCAGATAGATATGCGGCTCGCGGATGCCGACGCCACGGCCGAACAAGGTGCGCAGCGATTCAGTGGCGAACCCGGACTGGGCCAACCACAAGCCATAGGCCGCGGTGAAGTTGGCCGCCAGCGGCACTTCCTGGCCGCGCATCTGGATGCTGGTGAGGTCGGGCGAATAGGCCTGCAGCTGCACATGGCGGGTAGCCAGCACTTCTTCCAGGGTGTTGCCGCTGAAGTTCAGCACCGCAGTGGCATTGATCGCCGGCATTTCGCTGTAGACCGGCAGCTGCTGGTTGCGCTCCTCCACTTCCAGCGCCTGCGCCAGCGTTGGTGCTTCCATCATTGCCACCAGCTCGGCACCAAAGCCATCGCGTCGATACGAGCTGCGCAAGCCGGCAAAGCTCACCGAGGACGCCGCTACCAGTTGCTTGGGCACCCCCTCCAGTTTGAGCCCATCGAACTGCGAACTGATGGTCCAGTCATCAACCTGCACCGGCAGGTTGATGTCCTCGCCTTCCAAGGCGCGCGCGCGGGTGCGCTGGAACACCACCGACGCAGCCTGCTCGGTCGCGTAGTTGTAGTAATCCCGCACCTGGGTAAGCCGGTCTTCCAGGGCGCGCTGCGCCGGGCTGCGGCCGCTGAAGAACAGGTACAGATAGGAATAGCGCGCGGTTTCCAGCCAGGCGTTCAGCGCGGCCGGCGGCAGCTCGATGGGCTCATTGCCCTTGGCCTTGGGCGTGAGCGCCAAGGCTTCCTGCATCCACAGCTCGGCCAGGGTGGACAGACGCTGCTCGGACTGCAGGCCGTCATTGGTGGTCACCGTCTGCCGACAAGTTGGCAGGTCCTTGCTGCAATCACTCTCGGTCAAGCCAATGACCGACAGCGACTCCTGCGACAAGGCACTGAGCTTGCCAGTGCTGAGGATGTCGCCACGCTTGAGCATCACGTAATCGGTGTTGCTCACCGCTTTCATCTTCACCATGGCGCAGCCGCTGGACAGCAGCAGCGCCATTACCGCGACCACCGGCAACAGCCGGCGTATCCATGTCTGCGGGGTGTGGGTCATGGGTTGGTTCCTGAGGCGGGAATGCCGGGTACGCCGGCGCGTATCCGGGATGAGAAATCAGCCACATCGCCCGCTTCGCGTGCCCGCAGCGTTATACGCCCCGATTGTTGCAGAGTCGCCAACGGCACGCCCGGGGTCAGTCCACCGACGTCGGCGGCGTATTCGGCCAGATAGCCGGAAGCGAGCAAGCGGTAGTCCAGCGGCAGCTTGGGCTGGATGCGGCGCATCAACTCGAACACCACCGTGGTGCAGTTGCTGGTCAGTGTGTTGTAGAAACGCGGCTCCTTTTCCAGCAGCTGCGCGCGGTCCACATAGAAGCGCAGCAGATCGCGCATCTTGTCCGGGCTCAGCCCATGCAGGCGGTACAGATAGACATCCTCGCCGCGCGCGTTGCTGCGCGTCAGCACGATGTCACGCTCATCCGAGGCCACCAACACCGATTCGAACTTGCGGAAGAAGCCACCCAGCGCCGAGAACGACTCGCCCTGCTCCTTGCGGATCTCCAACGAGAACACCAGCTGGCGGCCATCGGCGAAACCGAACGACACCAGCGTGTGTGCAATCGCCGGGCCCATCCAATAGGACAGGATCATGTCCACCGACTGCACCTGCGACAGATCGTACTCACGCGCCTCCCAGCGCACGTCGTAGTCGGTCTCGGTGCGCCAATGGAAGTTGCGCACGTTATCGATGATCAGGCGGTCGCCTTCGATACGCGCATGCAGCGGCTGCGCCACGTCATCGGCCCAGGCCCGGTCTTGCCGCGGGTCGATCGTCGCCCACCAGATCAGCATCACCGCAAACAGCGCCCCGAACACCGCCAGCGAATGCCAACGCCGCACCGGCCCAAAGCCCGCGCGGATCGCCCAGATGCTGGGTACGCACCACACCAGGATCGCGACGACCTTGGTCACCACATTGCCGGGGAACTGGTACCACAGCGCAAACCCGCCCCAGATACCGATACCCAAGCACAACAACGCCAACAGGACCCGACCGACGCCACGCACAACACTGCCCAGACGCCGCTTCCCTACATTTGCCACTTCACTCTCCTGAAAGACCCAACGGCCCCGGAAGCGCACCGCGCCAAGCCGGAACCACCGCGAAATGAATGGGTCGCCAGCGACCCGCGGCAAAGATAGCCTGCCGGGCGCGGAAAGCGGAGTGAAACGATTAAAAAGCCGGTTGAAGCGCAATGCCGTTCATTTAGACGGGACAGCCAAGCAGACAGTCAGATAACCGCCGCAGCCCGGCATCAACGTAGCCCGGGTAAGCAAAGCGCACCCGGGGCCGTCCGCGAGCAACCTGAAACACCAAGAAACCCCAACCTCCCGGGTGCGCTGCACTTACCCAGGCTACACAACGTACATGACGGCCCGAAGCAGCCAATAGATTTCAAGCAGCACAACCCGCCAACGGAACAGAATGGCGCGACCGTATATCAGTGAATATTCGGCCCCTTAATCCCACTCTCCAGCCACGCCTCAACCTGCGGCAACAACGCAACAACCGAAGCCGCCAACTGGTCGTACTGGCTTTGTTCGCTACCGAATGCCTTGAACGAAAAGCCACGGAAATCCTTGCGCTGCTCCGTATCGATCAAGCGCCTTCTAAGCAGCGGATCCGTCTCGAACACTCGCCTGGGCACTGCACCCGAGTCAGGGTCAACCCAAGTCGCCGGAACCCGGCTGAACTCCAGGATGAAGCTGCCGCCATACGTCCAGTATTGGATCGATAGGAAGTCGCGGTGAGCCTCACTGGCTCGAACGAAGTTGGCTACGCCGCTACCGCCGAACCTAAGCCGGCGTATCTCTGGCAGCAGGATCTCCTTGATTGAAATAGCCATCAGCTGGCCCGGAGTTCTCACGATTTCGCATTCCTGAAGGAAGTAAGTTGCAGTCAGACCGCAACACAAGAACGTTCGCCAGCAGAAGCCAGGCCTTGCCCCCGTTTCCTCTAACTTCCTTCCGCAGCCAAGTCGTCAACCTCCACATCCTCGTCATCAGATGCCGACGCGGCGGAGAATTTCCTCGACAATCGAGCGATCATGGTTGATATCTCTGGATCAGAAGTTCGCTCCTCGGCCGCGCGCAGACCATCCAACGCGGCATCAAAAACGTCCGGATCAGCGGTATATCTAAACCAAGCCACTCCCGCATTCGCATATGCGTTTAGTACGTGCTTGTTATCACCGAATTTATTTAGCGCTTGCGCAGCGAACTCTGCCGCATCTTGGAGAATAGCAACTCTGTCTTCGCGCATTAAGCCGGGCGATTGCTCCGCCCTTGCAACCATCAAGTCGATCTTATAGCGTGCGACCGGACCATCCTCCCTAAAGTCCGCATCGAATATACGTATCTCAGTGGCTGCGCCTTCAAAATCACCCATTCGTATTAGATTTCGAATCAACTTGTGCCGCGGAACTCTCTCTCCGGGTACAACAGACATCACCATTCTGTAGAGAACGTTCTGGTCCTCAGTGTCCGATATTCTTGGAATTCCGTAGTCCTGAGAGCAAAGCTCTCGCAGACTTCTCACCTCAATCTGATAAGTCGGAGAAGATGCCTGAATGACGCGCTCCAGCAAATCGTAGATTGCCAGCTGATCCCCAAATTTGTACTTTGCGATGATATGTGAAATCACTTGGTGCCTACCCTTCCAGCCGTAAACACCCTCCTTCTCGCTAACAGTACTTTCAATCACGATCTCAGAAAGGGAGTCAAGAAGGTTATTCAATCCATTAACATTAACACCAAGCAACCGAATGACCAACTGACGGTGAACCTGAACCCCACCACTTTCTAAAGCCGCAACTATTTTGTACACCTCCTGTGCATCAGCCCCCAGCGCAGCATATTCCCGAAGAACAATGTCATCAAATTTCTCTGACGCAAATATATTACGCATACAAACGAAGAAATCTGATTCACATCGCTCAACCAGCCGTCGCCGGCGCTCATACCGAGAGAACCCCTTAAATGACGCTTCCACCAGCGTTTTTAGCGCGACATTCTGATCAACCAAGTTTAGAAGCCGATCAACCTCACCGGAATCCACGCGACGCAATACATACTCTTGCCCGAACCTATTGAGATAGATTGACTTTATTCTTGGCGTCCAGCTGGCCTTTGCTGATGCTAGTACAACGCACAAACTAGTGTTCCCGTCGCCGGCAAGATTATCGATTAGACGATTTATCTCAACTAGGTGAGAGCTGGCTTCATCAACAAAAATAACCCCCCGTTGATCTTCAGCAGAAAGCCTCGCAGCCACAGCCCTCCAAGCGTCCGGGACAAGTGCCATGGATGCGTTGTGCTCCCAAGCATGCACGTGATTTGCTGAAAGCTGACTCATCACCTGACGAGCCGCAGTAGTCTTTCCTACCCCACTTGCTCCAACGATCGTTGCGTAGCGAACATCACCACTTAATATGTCTGAAACTATTTGACGAGCGACAGTACGTTCGAATGTAAGCCCAGCACCAATATCTGCATATGTCGCAGGCCAGCCATTAAACATCGCTGAAACATTAGTGTCGCGAGTCGAAGCATGCGCGATGTTTTTCACCATTCCGTGCAGCAACGGCGCCGCGTCCAGCGGGTCCCCTGTATAGCTTCTAACTGGCAAACTAGAGGGAGATTGCTTCATCACCTCAGCGAAGAATTCATCGACGCCAGCAAAAACCACTTGAAGCCCCCTAGCCTCCATCAGGGTAGCCCGACGTTCATCCCGAGTGTAAACGAGCAACGTTATCTGCCGCTGGTTATGGTTCTCAGCATTTATCTTAACAGCCTTCTCAACAATCTCTTTAATGTGCGCGTCAGCAAGAGAGTGCCCAATTATTACCAACTGAGACCCAACCAGATCATTCTGAAGCCTGCCAAAAAGCGCCTCTCGATATTGAAAAGTCAGGTCATAATCATCATCAGTTATTATGATCCTGCTCTGACTACCGTCCACCACATCTTTTTCAATCGTACCGTGCAGCTTGAATAAATTCTGAGCTCCAGGCAACTCTATTTGACTGAAATCAAAATTAGAAGAATAAACATTCAGTGCAACCGATTTGGCACTATAGGTCTGCTCAATCAAATTGTCATAATTGGTCGTATACAAACCCTTCCAATTGAGCAAGGGCAGATTTAAAAGACCACCCGACGGTCTTATATTATTGAAAAGCGGCCTGATAGCATGAATGAGGCGTCGGCGATTTCCATACTGAGCTTCAGCCAACTGGGCTATTTCCCGCAGACTCAATCCATCAGAATCAATAGAAAATTCAGCTGCGATAGACCGAATTAGCTTATCGACCGATGGCGCGCCAGAGGTGACCGCAGCACCAGCTCCGAAAAAAAGAACGCATTGTTCAGGACGGATATCCTTAACTGCGCGCGAAAGTTCAACTGCCATGTTGCTCCCCCTATTCCTGATTGCGATCCGCAATCGAACTGTACCTAGATCGGCAGGGTTGGTCACGCGAAGGGACTGGAAGCAACATACGATCTTGTTTGCCAGCGAGGAACTAGCCGCTCCCCCAGGATCGTAAGAGTCAATTCTCAGGGAAAATGATCACGATGCAGCTAGAGGACATTTCTCAACCTGAGGCTAACCATCCCTACTCAGACTGTGCCACCCCTGAAGCAGTAAGGCGTGGTCCGTCCAGCCACTTCAGTTGACCGGTCTATCAGGTTGGCCCGCTGAACCAGCCCATTGGCCACATCTGTTTAAACAAAGATCGGCTAGCAACGCATTGAAGGTCCACAACATGTGATCTTGGTCGCTGCCCGCAACGCAAAATGACATGCGTTTTGCGGGGGCAAACGAAAAAACCGGCTTTCGCCGGTTTTGTCTGCAACACTCAAATTTTGATGGTGGGCGGTACAGGGATCGAACCTGTGACCCTTGCCGTGTGAAGGCAATGCTCTACCGCTGAGCTAACCGCCCGTGTTGCGAGCCGCTCATTATAGGGGGCTGAGCGAGCACGTCAACATCTTTCTTCACACGATTTCACATCGTCTGCGTCGGCTTGTCCGAGCTTGATGTGCCGGCCAGCAGGGTTTCGATCTTGTTGCGGATGGCCTCGCCGTCGGCGCCGTCGGCGAGCTGCACGCCGATGCCGGCCTGGCGGTTGCCCTGCGCGCCCAGCGGGGTGACCCAGACCACCTTGCCGGCCACCGGCAGGCGCTCGCTGGAGTCCGGCAGGGTCAGCAGCAGGAACACCTCGTCGCCGAGGAAGTAGCGCTTGGGCGTGGGCACGAAGACGCCACCGTTCTTCACGAACGGCATGTAGGCGCCGTACAGCGCTGCCTTGTCCTTTACCGCCAGCGAAAGGATGCCCTGGCGGGCGTTCGTCGCACTCATCGATTTGTCCCCTTGGATTGCACTTGGTTGGCCGCGCCCCATGCCAGCAGCAGCTCCACCACGGCCAGGTCGGCGCGGATGGTGGTGCGCAGCAGGTCGCGGGTGCGATTGGCGGCATCAAACCAGGCGGCCAGCTTGTTCAATCGGGCCGGATCGGTCAAGCCGTCGGCCGCTTTCTTCAGTGCCAGGTCGGCGGCATGGCGCAGGCGCAGGTCGGCGTTGTCGTCGCCGGTCCAGCGCTGGGCCAGCTCGACGCTGCCCAGCTTGCCGGCCAGCAGTTGCTCCAGCTCGCTGGCCACCTGGCGGCGCAGGGCCATGCCCTCGCCCTGCAGCCACTGGTCGGCCAATGCCGGGTGGCCACGGGTGGCGTCCAGCGCTTCACGCGCCACGCCTTCGGTATAGCCACGGGTCTGCAGCCAGGCCATGGCTTCCTCACGCGGTGGCATGCGGAACTCCAGGCGCTGGCAACGGCTGCGAATGGTCTGCGGCAGGCGCGCCGGGTCGGCGCTGAGCAGCCACAGGTAGCGCCCGGGCGACGGCTCTTCCAGCGTCTTCAGCAAGGCGTTGCAGGCGGAGCGGTTGATTGCATCGGCCGGATCGACGATGACCACCTGGGCCACGCCGTAATGCGGGGTCAGCGCCAGCTTCTGCGAGATCTCACGCACCTGCTCGATGACGATCTCGGTGCGCAGCTTGTCGCCGGTCTTGTTGGGGATGAAGCTGGTGAACTGCAGGTCCGGGTGGGTGCCAGCGGCGATCAACTGGGCGTTGCGCTGGCGTGCCGCCGCGTCCCCGCCATGGTTGAGCACATGCGCGGCCAGCCGCATCGCCACCGCACGCTTGCCCATGCCGGCCGGGCCGCACAGCAGCAGGCCGTGACCAAGCCGACCCACGTCCAGTGCGGCCACGGTCTGGTCATAGACGCGCTGCTGCCAAGGGGCGAGTGCTTCGCTCATCGGGACTTCCTGTGCATCATTCGGGTCATGCCGCTCATTGCGCCGCCGCCTCGCTGCGCTTCGCGCGCAGCCGCTTCAGGTACTCGGCCACGGCGCTGTTGTGATCGGTGTAGGACGCGGAGAACACATGCGCGCCACTGCCATCGCCGACGGCGACGAAGTACAGCGCATCGCCCGGCGCCGGCTTGGCGGCGGCATGCAGCGCGTCGCGGCCAGGCATGGCGATCGGCGTCGGCGTGAGGCCGGCGCGGGTATAGGTGTTGTACGGCGTGTCGGTGGTCAGGTGCACCTTGCGGATATTGCCGTCGTAGGCGCTGCCGATGCCGTAGATCACGGTCGGGTCGGTCTGCAGGCGCATGCCCATCTTCAGGCGGCGCGCGAACACGCCGGCAATCTGCGGGCGCTCGCTGGCCAGGCCGGTTTCCTTCTCGATGATCGAGGCCAGGATCAGCAGTTCGTAAGGCGACTTCAGCGGCAGATCATCGCTGCGCTCGGCCCAGGCGGCATCCAGTTCCTTCTCCATCGCGGCATGGGCGCGCTTGAGCACGTCCACGTCGCTGTCGCCACGCTGGTAGATATAGGTTTCCGGCAGGAAGCGGCCTTCCGGGTGCTGGTCGGCGAAGCCGAGCTTGGCCATCAGCTCGGTGTCGGACAGGTCGGTGGTTTCGTGCTGCAGTGGCTGTGCGCGCGCCAATGCGGCACGCAGCTGGCGGATGTTCCAGCCCTCGACGATGGTGACGCGGTATTGCAGCACCTTGCCCTGGCGCATGTTCAACAGCAGCTGGCGCGGCGTGAGTGTCGGGTCGAGGGCGTATTCGCCAATCTTCAGCTTGCCGGCGGCGTCGAGCTGGCGGGCCAGCAGCTGCCATTGCAGGTCGTCGCCTTCGTCGACGCCGGCCGCGCGCAGCTTGCGCAGCACGCTGTTGAGCGAATCACCGGAGGCGATGCTGACGCTCTGCTCGGAAGGCGTCAGCGGCGCATCGGCAAAACTGCTCTGCCGTTGCCACAACCAGGCCGCACCTGCGCCAGCCAGGGCAAGCAGCAATACCAGCACCGCCAGCACCAACAGACATCCGCGCTTGGCACCCGCCATGGTCACCCCGTCTTCAAATAGTGGATGCGCAGGATACCGCGCTGGCGGCAACGCTAGCCAAAACGGCGTTCATCATTGTGGATCGAGCGCACGCAACAGCCCGCGCGCCTTGGCCCGGGTTTCGTCCAGCTCCTTGTCGGCCAGCGAATCCACCACGATGCCGGCGCCGGTACGGAAGCTGGCGGTGCTGCCCTGCACTTCCGCGGTGCGGATCAGGATGTTCAGGTCCATATCGCCATCGCGGTTCAGCCAGCCGAAGGCGCCGGTATAGGCACCACGGGCGGTTTGCTCCAGCTCGGCGATGATCTCCATGCAGCGCACCTTGGGGCAGCCGGTGATGGTGCCGCCGGGGAAGGTGGCGGCGATCACTTCGCCCGGCGTGACTTCCGGACGCAGGCGTGCGCGCACGTTACTGACGATGTGGTGCACGTGGGCGTAACTCTCCACGATCATCAGTTCATCGACTTCGACGCTGCCGGGCGCGGCGATGCGTCCCAGGTCGTTGCGCTCCAGGTCGATCAGCATCACGTGCTCGGCGCGCTCCTTGGGATGGCCGACCAGCTCCTGGATGCGGGCGGCATCGTCGTCGCCTGCGAAGCGCGGGCGGGTGCCGGCGATCGGGCGGGTCTGCACCACATCACCACTGACCGACACCAGGCGCTCCGGCGAGGAGCTCACCACGGCGCGGCCGGCGGCAGCGAACAGGCCAGCGAAGGGTGCGGGGTTTGCGGTGCGCAGGCGTGCGTATAGCGCTTCGGGTGCGAGCGGTGCGTCGAACTGCGCTTGCCAGCGGCGCGACAGGTTTACCTGGAAGACGTCGCCGGCATGCAGGTAGTCGATGACCTTGTGCACACCGTCGGTGAAGCGTTCGCCTGCGTCTTCGTTGATGGCGCTTGGGCCGTTCCACTGCGGCAACGGCGATAGCTGTGCGGCTTCGGCTTGATCGTGCTGGAGCTGGCCGAGCAGGTCTGCCACGTCGTCTTCGGCGATGGCGATGCAGCGGCCGCTGTCGCGCTCGCGCAGTACTGCTGCCGGGCAGCGTAGTGCGATCGCGGCTGGCAGGCCGTCACTGCGCTGCGGCAGCTGCAGGATGGGTTCGACTTGTTGCGCGAGTTCGTAATCGAGCAAGAGTGCCCAACCGCCGCGAAATGGGATGTCCGCTGCCATCGGGTTGCGGGCTTGGCGCAGGGATTGCCAGTCGCAGTCGAGTGCGGAGAGGAAGTCGCCTTCGACTGAGGTGCCGTCTTCGCGTTGCAGGCTGCCGTCGGGGTTGAGCAGCAACTGATTGCCGTTGGCGATCAGCAGCATGTCCCACTGGCCGAGCTTGCCGGCGGCAGTGGATTCAAGCAGGACCGGATAGCGATGCGGCGCGAGCCGATGCAGCGCCAGCAGGTCGGTGTCGGCGTGCAGGGGAAGGATGTGCATCGTGTGCCCGAAATGTCAGAAATGCAGGCTGTTCCCTTCTCCCGCCTGCGGGAGAAGGTGCCCGAAGGGCGGATGAGGGGAGCTTTTAAAGCTCTTAAAGCTTTTGGAGCTTTAAAGCTGCCCTCACCCCAACCCCTCTCCCGCTTGCGGGAGAGGGGCTTTGAGCAAAGCGTTGAGCAAAGCGTTGAGCAAGGCTACAGCCAAAAGCTTCAAGCAAAGCAACAAGCAGCAGCTTCAAGCAAAGCGGCGAGCGGGAGCTTCAAGCAAAGCGGCAAGCACAAGCTTCAAGCAACAGCTTCGAGCAAAACGACGAGCAAGAGCTTCAAACAAAACCAACGAGTAGGAGCTTCACGCAGAGCCACAAAGCCGCGTTAAATCCGCTTGAACACCAACGTGCCATTGGTGCCGCCGAAGCCGAAGCCATTCGACATCACCACGTCCACGTCGGCCTTGCGGGCCACGTTCGGCACGTAGTCCAGGTCGCAGCCTTCGCTCGGGTTTTCCAGGTTGATCGTCGGCGGGATGATGCCGGTGTTCAGCGCCATCACCGAGAAGATCGCTTCCACGCCGCCCGCTGCACCCAACAGGTGGCCGGTCATCGACTTGGTCGAGCTGACCAGCATCTTGTAGGCGTGCTCGCCGAAGGCGGTCTTCATCGCCATGGTCTCGCCCAGGTCGCCCAGCGGCGTCGAAGTGCCGTGTGCGTTGAGGTAACCCACCTGCTCCGGGGTGACGCCTGCGTCCTTCATCGCCGCGACCATGCAGCGGGCGGCGCCTTCGCCGTTCTCGCTCGGTGCGGTCATGTGGTACGCGTCGGAGCTTGCGCCGAAGCCGGCCAGCTCGCAGTAGATCTTGGCGCCGCGCGCCTTGGCGTGCTCGTACTCTTCCAGGATCAGGATGCCGGCACCGTCGCCCAGCACGAAGCCGTCACGGCCCTGGTCCCACGGACGCGAGGCCTTGGTCGGGTCGTCGTTGCGGGTGGACATGGCCTTCATCGCGCAGAAGCCGCCCAGTGCGGTCGGCGAGGAGCCACGCTCGGCGCCACCGGCGACCATCACGTCGGCGTCGCCGTACTGGATCATGCGCATCGCCGTACCGATGGAATGGTTGGACGTGGCGCAGGCCGACACTGCCGAGAACGACGGGCCCTTCAGCCCGGCGATGATGCTCAGCTGGCCCGGCAGCATGTTGATGATGGTCTTGGGCACGTAGAACGGCGAGATCTTCTTGCCTTCGTGGAACTCGATGGTCTGCTCTTCGATGCCGAGCAGGCCGCCGATGCCGGCACCGACGATGGCGCCAATGCGCTCAGCGTTGGCGTCGGTGATTTCCAGGCCGGAGTCGTGCAGCGCCATGAAGGCGGCACCCAGGCCGTAATGGATGAACGGGTCCATCTTCTTGGCATCCTTGCCACTGACCCGATACTTGCCGAACAAGGGGTTGTCGGCGGTGATGTCGAAATCCCTGACCTCACCTGCAATTTTGGTGGTGAAACGTTCCAGATAGTTATCTGCAACATTCGTCAGCGGGCCGATGCCCGAACGGCCGTTGATGATGCCTTCCCAACTGCTGGCCAGATCATTGCCCAGCGGCGACACCATGCCCATGCCGGTAACAACTACGCGACGACTCATTGCGGATTCTCCTGGCCCCGCACGCGGGGAGATTCAAGCTTAAAAGCACAGGGCCGCATCAGCGGCCCCATGGGTTTGCAACGCGGCAGACAGGCTTGCCGACCGCGCCTTGTCAGACCTGGATCAGGCCTTGACGTGTGCCTTGACGTAGTCGATGGCAGCCTGGACGGTGCCGATCTTCTCAGCTTCTTCGTCCGGGATCTCGCACTCGAACTCTTCTTCCAGCGCCATCACCAGCTCGACGGTGTCCAGCGAGTCTGCGCCCAGGTCATCGACGAACGATGCGCTGGTGGTGACTTCTTCTTCCTTGACGCCAAGCTGCTCAACAACAATCTTCTTGACGCGTTCTTCGATGGTGCTCATTAGGATATCGCTCCAGATGGAGTAGTGGTTCAAAAGACGCCAGCCCCCAGGGCTGGCCGTGGGATAGTGTAGTGGAAACCGTCGCGGCGGTGTTTCTGAACAAAAAAGCCTAGACGATCAATCACTTGGGTGCAGTCCGTGCACGCCACGCTTACGGCATGTACAAACCGCCGTTCACGTGAAGGGTTTCGCCGGTGATGTAACTGGCCGACGGACCGGCCAGGAACGCCACCGCCTTGGCGATGTCTGCGGGCTCGCCGAGGCGGCCCAGCGCGACCTGGCCGAGCATCGCCGCCTTGGCGTCCTCGGGCAGATCCTTGGTCATGTCCGTGTCGATGAAGCCCGGTGCGACCACGTTGACGGTCACGCCGCGGCTACCGATTTCCTTGGCCAGCGACTTGGAGAAGGCAATGATGCCAGCCTTGGCGGCGGCATAGTTGGCCTGGCCGGCATTGCCGGTGACACCGATGACCGAGGCGATGTTGATGATGCGGCCCTTGCGTGCCTTCATCATGCCGCGCATCACCGCCTTGGAAGTGCGGTAAACGCTGGTCAGGTTGGTGTCGAGAATGGCCTGCCAGTCCTCGTCCTTCATGCGCATCAGCAGGTTGTCGCGGGTGATGCCGGCGTTGTTGACCAGGATGCTGATGGCGCCGAATTCCTTGCTCACCGCGTCGATCAGCGCATCCACCGCACCTGGCTCGGTCACGTTCAGTGCACGGCCGTGGCCGCCTTGTGCGGCAAGACGCGTACCGATGGCGGCAGCGCCGGACTCGGTGGTGGCGGTACCGATGACGGTCGCGCCCAGCGCGGCCAGTTCGTCGGCAATGGCGGCACCGATACCGCGGCTTGCGCCGGTGACCAGCGCGATTTCACCCTGCAATGGCTTGCTCATTTCTGTTCCTTGTATGCATGGCACCGCGCACGCGCAGCACCCATCATGACCGTGCGCAGGCTGCGCCCGCGCCGCAATCGCTTGCTCAGTTGGCCCACTCTTCCAGCGCACCGGCAAAATCTGCCGGGGTGGCGAGCGAACGCCCTTCAATGTTCTTGTCGATGCGCTTGACCAGACCGGTCAGCACCTTGCCCGGGCCGCATTCGGCGACGCGGCTGACACCACGTGCGGCCAGCGCCTGCACGCAACCGGTCCACTGCACCGGCTGGTACAGCTGCTGCACCAGCGCCTGACGGATGGCGTCCACGCCGTCATGCACCTGTGCATCAACGTTCTGCACCACCGGCAAGGCCGGCAGCTGCCACGCCAGGCCGTTCATCACGGCTTCCAGACGATTGGCGGCTTCGCGCATCAGCGGCGTGTGCGACGGCACGCTGACCGCCAGCTTCACCGCCTTGCGCACGCCCTTCTCGGCCAACAGCGCGAGCGCGCGGTCCACCGCAGCAGCGTCGCCGCCGATCACGATCTGACCCGGCGAGTTGAAATTGGCCGGCACCACCACTTGGCTGCCAGCAGCCTCGGCGCAGACTTCCAGCACCAACGCATCTTCGGCACCGAGCACGGCCGCCATCGCACCAACTCCGGTCGGGGCAGCGTCCTGCATCAGCTGACCACGCAGGCGCACCAGATGTGCGCCGTCGTGCAGCGTCAGCGCGCCAGCGGCGACCAATGCGGTGTATTCGCCAAGGCTGTGACCGGCCAGAACCGCCGGCTGTGCGCCGCCCTGTGCATTCCACAGGCGCCATACCGCGATGCTGGCGGCCAGCAGCGCCGGCTGGGTGAATTCGGTGCGATTGAGCTGCTCTTCCGGGCCGCCCTGCGACAACGCCCACAGATCGACGCCCGCGCCTTCGGAGGCCTCGGCAAAGGTTTCACGGATCTGCGGATGCAGTTCAGCCAGTTCGGCCAACATCCCAATGGATTGCGAGCCCTGGCCGGGGAATACGAAAGCGAGTCGGGAGTCAGTCACGCGGTCTTCTGCTGCATCAATCGAAGGCCGGAATAATAAGCGCGAAAGCGCCCGCCCGTCTGTACTGGCGCGTATGCAGCGGCATGGACTTGTAGTGGGGGGGGGGGGGGGGGGGGGGGGCGGCGCCCCGGGGCGCGGGGGGCGCCGGGGGCCCGGGGCGCCCCCCGGGGCGCGGGGGGGGGGGGGGGGGGGGGGGGGCGGGGCCCCGCCGG